>CAIPGK010000822.1 GCA_903864575.1 uncultured Chloroflexota bacterium | reverse complement strand
TGATCCGGCGCCGCGAAAACGTGATCAGATGCCAACCTTGCGGGCGATCGCGCCCTCGAGAAAGCCCTGAATCTCCTCGACCGGAATCCGGTCGATCACGGGCCGGAAGAATCCTTCGACGATCAGGTTCTGTGCCTCCGATCGAGGCACTCCCCGCGCCTGCAGGTAGAAGAGATGCTCCTCCTCCACCTGTGAAATGGTTGCCCCGTGGGTGCAACGGACATCGTTGGCCTTGATCTCGAGATTCGGGATCGAATCGGCGCGGGCTGTCCGGCTGAGGACCAGGTTTCGGTTCTGCTGGTAGGCATCCGTCTTCTGAGCGCCCTCGAAGACCTTGATCAGACCCGAGTACACCGAGCGGGCGGAGCCCTTCAAGGCGCCTTTGAACTCGAGATCGCTCGTGGCATAGGGCGATTCGTGCAACTGCCACGTGTGGTGGTCGAAGAACTGGTCGCCATCTCCGAAATAGATTCCCAGCATTTCGGCAAGGCTGTTCTTGCCCCGCAAGTGTGCGCCGATGGAGTTCTTGCTGAACCTCGATCCGAGGGTGACCTGCAAGGAGTTCAACGTCGCATCTTCGGCGAGCACGGCGCGCTCGGTCATGAAGTTCCAGACGTTACGGCCCCAGTCCTGGACCTGTACGTAACGAAGCTTCGCATCCTTCGCAACGAACAATTCCACGACCGCGGACGTGAAGGTCTGTCCCTCGCGCTCCGGAGATGCATACGCGTCGACGACGAAGGCCTCCGCCCCCTCTTCAAGCACCGCAATGGTGTGCGTGAAGACAGAGGAGCCGCCTTCGGTCGCGACCACAAAATTCCGATACGGGAGGTACACCGAGTGGCCCGCCGGCACGAAGAGGAACATGCCGCCCTGCCACAGCGCCGCGTGAAGGGCTTCGAACTTCCCGAAGCTTGCCGGCACCGCAGTAGTCATGAAGTACTTCTCGATGAGGTCCCGATGGTCGCGGAACGCCGTATCGAGATCGCAGAAAACGATGCCCTCGGCTGCGAGTTCCCGATCGTGCTCGCTGCGCAGGATTGCGGCGTCCTGCTGGACGACCACGCCGGCATTCTTCTGCCCCGCCGAGACGGCGGTCGCGTCTCCAAGCACGGCATCGGCAACCGAGCCGTCGGTGGCGAACCTGAACGGCGCTAGTTTGTCGAACTTCAGCGCCCGGAAATCGGTCCGGCGCCACTCTTCGTCGGTGCGCTGCGGCCACGGGAGAGACTCGAACTGGTCCCAGGCGGCAAGCCGCTTCTCCAGCAGCCAGGCAGGCTCCTGTTTGCGGCGGGACAACTCCTCGACAGCCTCGCGGGTGAACCCGGTCAGCGTCGCTTCACTCACTGATGCGCTCATCGCACTCCTCGCGGTGAGACGCGGGGCGGCAGCGCCGCCCCCCGTCTGCTAGCCAACCGAACCTTCCATTTCAAGCTGGATCAACCGGTTGAGCTCGACCGCGTATTCCAGCGGGAGTTCCTTGGCGATCGGCTCGATGAAGCC
>CAIPGK010000821.1 GCA_903864575.1 uncultured Chloroflexota bacterium | reverse complement strand
TCATTCTCTTCGACGTCACGGTCTTCCTGACCCGCGGCGAAAAAGGCAAGCAGATCGTCTTCATCCTGCCTGCCTTGCAGCTGACCCTAGCGCTCGTCATCTTCCCCACCCTGTTCGGGTTCATCGTCGCCTTCACCCAATGGGACCTGGGTTCCGCGCAGGGCAGAACCTTCAATGGGCTCGAGAATTTCAGGAAGATGGCCCACGACGAAAACTTCTGGAACGCGCTCACCAATAACTTCAAGTACGTGTTCGTCGCAGTGCCCATCCAGTACGTCATCGCGTTTGCGGTGGCGATGCTGCTCAATCAGCAAATCCGGGCGCAGAAATTTTTCCGGGTGAGTTTTCTGCTGCCCTTCATGATCAGCCCGGTTGCAGTCGGCTGGATGATCGGCCGCTCGATCATGGACGCCAACCGGGGTGTCCTGCCGAACGTTCTCGAAAAGGTCGGGATCAAGGGCATCTCGTTCTTCGACCAGCCCCTGTCCGCCTTCCTCGGCATCGTCGCCATGGACTCGTGGATCAACATTCCGTTCATGATGGTCATGCTCCTCGCCGGTCTCCAGGCGTTGCCGCAGGAAATTTTCGAGGCCGCCTCGATCGACGGCGCAAGTGGCATCCGCCGATTCTTCGACATGACGTTCCCGCTGATGCTGCCGGTCAGTCTTACCGCCATCGTGCTTCGCATCATCTTCGAATTCAAACTCGTCGATGTCGTTCGCGTCGTGACAAACGGGGGGCCGGGCGGCGCGACGGACACCATGTCGCTCTACATTTATCGTGAGGGGGTGGAAAGCACCAATGTCGGCTATGCCACCGCGATGGCGATGGTTTTCCTCGTCGTGGTGCTGTTCTTTGTTACGGCTTTCCTCCTCTTTGTCAGCCGTCGAGTGCGCGACGTCGTTTATTAGCCGGGGAGCGGATCACCATGTCGACAGCCGCAGCGGCGGCCGGAACCTCCTCCGGCGCATTCGGGATCAAGCGGGTCCTCATTTACATCGGACTTCTTTTCTGGGCCCTCATCTGTCTCTTCCCGATCTACTGGACCGTGACGACCTCGATCAAGCCGAAAGAGGCCATCCTTCAGGGCCCGAAATACGTCCCGTGGGTCGATTTCCAACCGAACGACAAAGGGTGGTATCCCCTGCTGTACGAGCCGGGCCAGCGAGCCATGTTCCTGAAGCACTTCAAGAACACGATCGTCGTTTCCACGGTGTCCGCTCTGTTCGCCACCATTCTTGGCGCAATGGCGGCCTACGGTCTGTCACGATTCGCGTACAAATTCGGACCATACGACAACAACCAGTTATCGAACTTCTTCCTTTCGCAACTCATCTTGCCTCCCGCAGCGATCGCGATGCCGATTCTCCTGATGTTCATCGACCTGCGGCTGAAGGACACGCTGAGCGGTCTCATCCTGATCTATACCGTGATGAGCCTGCCGATCGTGATCTGGATCATGCGTGACCAGTTCAACTCGATCCCGGTCGAACTCGAGCAGGCCGCGCAGGTCGACGGCGCGTCGATCTGGGGTGCGTTCCTCCGTGTGGTGCTGCCCATCGCTGGGCCCGGGTTGGTGGCGGCGTACATCCTGACGGTTGTTCTGTGCTGGAACGAGTACTTCATCGCGCTCGTCCTTGCCTCGACCAACGCGGTGACGCTGCCCTTCCTCATCGCTGGACAGGTCAGTTCCCAGGGCATCAAATGGTGGACGATGGCCGCGCTCACGACGGCTGCCATCGCGCCGCTGGCTGTCATCGGCATTTTGCTCGAGCGCTACATCGTCAAGGGGCTGACCGCAGGATCAGTCAAGTAACGATCGCTCTCCCGGCGGCGCTCATGTGATTCTCCACGATCCCCGGGTGCAGCACTTCAACGTGCGTTTCGGGATTTGCATCGAGGCAGAAGTCAGGAACACCGGGCGTCCTGCGATGCCCGTTGTTCCTGATGAGCAGGTTGTCGCGCCCAAACGATCATGACACGCTTTCGTCGACGCGCCAGAGTCGTGCAGTGTTGGCCGTCTGCCACGCCATCGAAGGCTGAAACCCGAGAACATCCGCGCCGACAAGAATCAGCGACTGGGGGAAGCCGAGCCAGATCCCGGCCAGATCCTCGTCGACCGCCTGCTGAAGGGTCTGGAGCGCGGCGCGCTGATCCTCGATGGTGACCGCGGCGAGATACTCCTCGATCGCCGCGTCGGCATCAGGATTCTCGTACCCGCCGGGATTCCATCCGACGAGATTCCGGCGAATGTCCCATCCCGAACCGTAGAGATCGAAGTCGCTGAAGCCGGGAAACTGGTCGAATGAGAATGCAATCAGGTCATAGTTCCGGAGCT
>CAIPGK010000820.1 GCA_903864575.1 uncultured Chloroflexota bacterium | reverse complement strand
TGGGGCCGCGTGGCAGCAGGCGCGATCGCTCGAAAGATCCTGGCGACTGCCGGATGCGAGGTCTACGGCTTCGCGCGTGAAATTGGCGGCATCGCGATGGAGACGTTCGATCGGACTGAAATCGAGAAGAACATCGTCCGCTGCCCGGACCCGGTTGCTGCACAGCGCATGGTCGATGCCATCCTCGCCGCGAAGGACGATCACAACAGTCTGGGAGGCGTGGTCGAGGTTCGCGCCACCGGGGCGCCAGTCGGGCTCGGCGAGCCGACCTTCGACAAACTGGATGCCTTGATCGGCCAGGCCATGCTCTCGATCCCGGCGACAAAGGGCGTCGAGATCGGCGATGGATTCGCCTCCTCGCGCTCCACTGGCGCGGAAAACAATGACTGGTTCCAGATTCAGGATGGTCGTATCGGGACACGCACGAATCGGGCGGGTGGCACGCTCGGCGGCATCTCCAACGGCGAAGAGATCATCGTCCGCGTCGCAGTGAAGCCGACGTCATCGATTTTGCGCGAACAGGAGACGGTCGATCTCCACGGCCAGCCCCGGACCATCAAGGTTGAAGGTCGTCACGATCCGTCGGTCGTGCCGCGTGCCGTGCCCGTCTGCGAGGCGATGCTGGCCATTCTCCTCGCGGACCTGATGCTTCAGAACCGCTCGGCGCGTATCTGAGGCTGCCAGGGGAAAGCGCTCCTGGACGACAGAATCATCGGCGGCTCGGGGTCGGATCGGCAGTGACGATCAGACGTTCCGAGCCGTCGTCGTATGGCTCGAGTTCGTAGCCGCCGTAGATTTCCCACTCGCGAAATCCGCAAAGCTCGAGCAACAGTTCGACCTCCGCTCGATGCAGGTATCGCATCCCGAAGCCCGTCCGGGTGCGCCGGAGCGTGCCGTCCAACGCGATCCGGTCGTACCACAATTCGGTCTCGATCAGCTGCTCCGCGGGACGGACGCGGCGTGAACCGAACTTGTCGATGCGCTCGCCCGATGCAAGCGTCCAGGACCCCTCGTGCACCATGCCCTGCTCGAGCGCCCGAAGATTCTCCGGCGAGGGATTCAGCAGGTCGAGGATCAACTGCCCTCGCGGGTCGAGCGCCCGGCAGCATGCCTCGAGGATGGCTCGCTGACCCGCGAGCGTGGTCTCGTGCATCAGGGCATTGAGGGGGGCAAGCACCACACCAAATGGGCCGCCAGGCGCCTCGTCGCACCGATCCATCGACCCTGCATGCAACCGAACCTGCGCGTCCAACCCCTCGGCCGCGAGCATGGCGGCGGCGCCATCAAGCATTGGCCGGGAGACGTCCAATCCTGTCACCCGGAATCCGGCTGCGGCAAGCGGCGCAAGCACGCGTCCGGTTCCACAACCCAACTCGAGGATCGGATCGCCAATGGCTTCAGCGAAATTCAGGTAGAGCGGAATATCCTCGGCGAAGGCAGCGTGCTCAAGATCGTAGACCTCGGGCAGAGCGGCGTAGGCGTCATGCTTCCCCGCTCCCTGCGGGCCGTTCGGGGCGATCGGGACCACTCGCGACCTCCAGTGGACGGGTGGCATCGCCCACCCCAGAGACCGACGCCCGACCGATCGGCCAGCGCAGTCAGAACAGCGGCTGGCAAACGCCGTCGAAACAGAACAGGTCCGAGCAGCAACTCTGATCCGATGTACACGGCGCGTTGGCATACCCGCAGCAATTGAGCCCGCCGTCACCGGATACGCCGTTCTCCGCGCAGACGAGATCATCGCAGCATTCGAGATCGTTGGTGCACGGCGATGCCATGGCGAGGCAGCAGACAGTCGTCGGTGCATCACCGTTCGATCCACAACTCGCGGGACCGAGGGCCTGGCTGCACTGATCGCTCGTGAGGCAGGAATCACCGGGCGCAAGGTCGCCCTCGCCTGGCGCGGCCGATGCGGGCGCAGGCGAGGGCGCGGACGGCGATCCTGCTGAGGTGGGCGGGCCACTGGCCCCCACTTGCTGATCGGCCGAGCAGCGGCCGTTGACACAGTCCCAACTTCCGCAGCACTCGTTGTGGATCGTGCATGCTCCGCCTTCCTCGAGGCAGCAGGTCAGCGGCGGGTCCTCCGGCATCAGGTTGTCTCCGCAGATCACGCTGCCTGCCGTGGAGGGAGCGCAGTCCGCGTTCGACGCGCATGCCGCGACGAGCGGCGCACCGTTGGTCGTTCGGGAGGAATCTCCCCGGCAAGCGCCTCCTGAGCAGAGCAGGGTCCCGCAGCAATCGTTGTCCCGTGTACAGGGGGCGGCGTCGACTCGGCAGCAGTTGAGCGGGCCGTCTTGCGCTACTCCGTTCTCCGCGCAGACCTGTGTCCCGCCAATTTGGTCACACTGGTCATCCGAGGTGCACGGCTCCCCGGGTCCGAGCGTTTCCTGCGCTCGCACCCCGCGTCCGCGAATGGCGGCGCCTGCAAGAGCCGCGGCGACTCCAAGAAGCGAGCGCCGGGAGCGCCCGCCCGCGAGTTCCCGCGTCATCCGGTCGAACCGCTGTCCGTCCACGAGTCGTTCCTTTCTCTCGTTCCGCGGACCGTGCGACTGTCTGGGCCTGAAAGGGCCATCGGTCACCGGTACGGAACACCTGCCGCTCAGGATAGTTTCGTGTACGTACAGCATGCAAGCCCCATGCTCCACCGCTCCCATCTATACTTCCCCCATGGCTGGACAGAATGCGAAACAACAGGAGCAAGATGGTCGCAAGACCGACCGGGTGGTGGCGAGCAACCGGAAGGCGCGTCACGAGTTTTTCGTGCTCGAATCCTTCGAGGCGGGCATCGTCCTGACCGGCACCGAGATCAAGTCGGTGCGCGATGGCAAAGTCACTCTCGGTGACGCGTACGCGCGGATCGAGAACGGCGAACTGTGGCTCATCGGGGTCCACATCGCGCCGTACACGCACGGCAACCGCCAGAATCACGAACCGGACCGGCCGCGAAAATTGCTGGTCCACAAGCGGCAAATTGCGGACATTCGCGAGGCGGTGGAGCAGAAAGGCATGACCACCGTACCGCTTCGAATGTATCTCAAGCAAGGACGGGCGAAGGTCGAAATCGGCATCGTGCGCGGCAAGAAACTGTGGGACAAGCGCGACGCCTCTGCCGAGCGCGAATCGCAGCGGGACATCCAGCGCGCATTGCGCGACCGTGGATAGGGTTGGGAGAAGGAACGTGCTGCACGTCGTTCTGATCAAGCCGAAGTCGTCGGCGACCGAAATCGATTTCGCGGCGTTGTGGGAGACGATCGCGGGACTGAAGGACCGCATCCCCGGCATCGTTGGGGTGACCTGCGGCCCGAATGTCAGCATCGAGGGTCTCGAGCAGGGCTACACGCAGGGGTTTGTCATGCGGTTCGAAGGCAAGGCGGCCCGAGACGCCTACATCCCCCACCCTGAACATGTTGCGGTCGTCCCTCAGGTGCTGGCCGTCGCCGAACAGGTGATGGTCTACGACCTCGAGGACTGAGCCGCGGACGGACCGCCCGGCGGCAGATCACTCGCCTCAACGAGGCGAAGCTCCCCTGCGATCAATGATCTTCCCGACGACGTAGCCCGCCACCCCTGCCGCAACAACCATCGAGAACGGGACGAACGCATCGGTAGGTGGCGGGTCGGTGCGCACGGCACGCGCGCCGCCTGAGGCGATTACCCGCCCCAGGGCAATCACGATATGCAGCGGGAAGTAAACCGCGGGCGCAAGCAGCGCCCATCGCGCCGCGCTCGGACCCGCGGCAACGGCGACTGCAGCGCCCGCAATGGCGAACCCCGCCATTGCTTCCAGGTAGCTTCCCGGCCGCACCACCAGCGCCATGACCATCGCGCTGGCGAACGCCACAAGACCAACGGAGACTCTTCGCGGCTCCTCGCGCAGGGAGGCAACCATCCAGACCGCCGACGCGATCCAGAGAATGCCGCCAACCCCGTTCAGCGGCCGCGCTAACGGTGCGCCCAGCAGAATCGACAGCGCGACGATCAGCGACGCGACGACAAGC
>CAIPGK010000819.1 GCA_903864575.1 uncultured Chloroflexota bacterium | reverse complement strand
GTGCCGTGCCGTGCCGTGGGGCGCGATCTCGTCGCGAGATAGGCGTTTCCCGGCCTCGGGAGACGGTTTCAGCGTGGTTTTGACGCCAATTTTCTCTTGCGCCCGCTCGTTCGCGACGCGCTGGCTCCCAAAGAACGCTCGACGGGGCGGGCGGTCGCCCACTGAGCTCGTGCTCCGCCATTTCGTGCGGCGAGCGCGGTGGCCGGCTCGTCAGGCCATCGGAGTCCGATGGGCCGTGATTTCTTCGACGGCGCATGCGTGCAGTGCGAGGTCGTTTCCCGAGGAGCGCAGAGATGATTCAGTTCAGGAGCCCGTCGATCACCGTCCGCCTCCGAGCGATGCTCGCAGTTCTTGCGCTCGGCTTTCCGACAGCGTCGCTGGTTCATGCGGCTGAGGTGGAGTTGTTCGCGGTGACGATTCCGGCGGTCGACCCATGGTGGGTTGACGTTACTAGAGCTGTAGGGGACCCGAACTGCGAGCCATGCCCCTGTGACTCTGGAAACTATGCGATCGCGCCGAACCCCACTACGGTTTACCTGGAGGCGATCAACTTCCAGAACTTCACCCTCCCCGCGGGGCATGTCGTGACGAACGTGCACGCCGATGTCATGTGCAGGTACGACACGGGACAGACATGGGACATCCAGATCCGATACGGGCTGAACGGAGTGAACGATCAGCTTCTCGGAAACTTCGAACTCGGATCGAGTTCGCTGACGACCTGCCGATACCGCACGGGAGCAGCGGGCAACATCACGCCTCCCGCAGGCGGATGGACGGCTGCAGCGGTGAACAGCCTTCGTGTCAAGGTCAGGCAGCAGCAGGGCGCGAGCAGGCTCCGCGTCAAGGCCTTCCGCCTCACCGTCACCTATGTCCCCATCGACAGCGACAACGACGGCACGCCCGACATCAACGACTGCGCGCCGAACAATCCCGCGATCGCGACGCCGAGAGTCTTCTACCGCGATCTTGACGGGGACGGTTTCGGCAACCCCGGAAACGCGACGGCACCCCTGTGCCAGCTCAATCCGCCCGCTGGCTATGTCGCGAACTCGTCGGATTGCAACGACACCAACGCCCAGATCAATCCGAACACGATCTGGTATCTCGATGCGGATGGAGACTTGTTCGGCGATCCAAACTCGCCGTCCGCGCCGCAGTGCGTCCAGCCGAACGGCTATGTGCTTTCGAACACGGACCTCTGTCCGACCGATCCGAACAAGATTGCGCCGGGACCCTGCGGCTGCGAAGTCCCCGAGACGGACATCAACGCGAACGGGATTCCCGACTGCACGGAGAGCACGAGCATTCTTCGAACCGTTTGGTCGACCACGGTGCCGAATGCAGCGGGGTGGACGAACGCCTCAAACGCCGCGTCCGCGACGCAGCCGACCTGCGGCGAGTCCTGCAACTGTGATAGCGGTGGGACCTACGCCTCGTCGGCCTCGACGGAGTGGCTCGAGGCGACGGACTTCGCATCCATGAACATTCCGCCGGGATATTCGGGCGCGAATGTACGGATCG
>CAIPGK010000818.1 GCA_903864575.1 uncultured Chloroflexota bacterium | reverse complement strand
GCCACGCTGTTCATGCAGTAGCGCAGGCCTCCGCGGTCGCGTGGGCCATCCGGAAAGACATGCCCCAGGTGGGAATGACAGCGAGCGCAGCGAACCTCGGTCCGGATCATGCCGTGGCTGCGATCCTCGATGACTTCCACCGCGCGGGGAGAGACCGTCTCGGTGAAACTGGGCCAGCCGCACCCGGAATGGAACTTCGACTCGCTCTCGAAGAGCTGTGCGCCGCACCCCGCGCAGTGGTACATCCCGTCGTCCTCGATATCGGTGTAGGCGCCCGTGAACGCTCGTTCGGTGCCAGCCTGGCGCAGGACCCGATACTGCTCGGGAGTCAGCTTCAACCGCCACTCCTCATCGGTGGTCGGAAAGGCATCGAGATCGACGAACTCCTTGTCAAGATCGGTCATGGTGTGCTCCTCTCCATCCGGGCGTGAGTCAAACAGGCTGCAACGGCAGGCGCGGGCCGTCGGGCAGATGAACCTCGATCGGGTCGCCGGGCTGAATGTCGCCGCCCTGCACGACGATCGCCATTACCCCGGCCTTGCGCACGAGGTTTCCGGCGGCGTCCCGGCCGAGCGTGGCCGCCATCAGGCCCTGCTGGATGCCATCGAGTTGCGAGCAGGGGTTGCGCAGCCCGGTCACTTCCATGACGGCCTCGCCGATCCGCAACCGGGAGCCGGTCGGGAGCCCGAGCAGATCGATACCCCGCGTGGTGATGTTTTCGCCCATCTGACCGGCCGCCACCTCGAACCCCGCAGCGCGCAATTCATCATGCAATTCCGCGTGGACCAGGTGCACTTGCCGAAGGTTCGGCGCGGCCGGGTCCTTGCGCACGCGGGAGCGGTGCCTGACCGTCGGTCCGGCGTGAGCGTCGCCCTCGACTCCCAATCCTTCGACCAGCCGGATGGACAATTCGTTTGGCTTCGCCATCGTGTGCCGCGGGCTGCGGCTGACCGCCGTTACGGCGCCGGCGGGATCGCCTTCAGGCCCCGGCATGATCCGCCCCGGGCGCAACGCCAAGCCCGACCGGGCATCCGATGCCGGTCCCATGGTGCGGGCAGTATCCATTGGGAACCTTGTGAAGGTATTGCTGGTGGTAATCCTCCGCGTACCAGAACGGGCCGGCAGGCACGATTTCGGTCGTGATGTCGCCAAACCCGGCCGCGGTCAACGCGTGTTGGTAAGCCATGCGCGCTGCTTCCGCCTGCTCCCGCTGCGTCTCGGACGTGACGTAGATCGCAGACCGATACTGGGTGCCGAGATCGTTTCCCTGCCGCATGCCCTGCGTCGGGTCGTGGTCCTCGAAGAACTTCTTCACGAGATCGAGGTAGGAGACCTTCCGTGGATCGAAGACGACCTTCACCACCTCGGAGTGCCCGGTCTGTCCCGAGCAGACCTCCTCGTAGGTCGGATTCGGCGTGAATCCTCCCTGATAGCCGACGGCGGTGCTGTAGACGCCCGGGAGTTGCCAGAACATCTTCTCGGCCCCCCAGAAGCAGCCAAGCCCAAAGTAGGCCGTTTCGAGCCCGTCGGGAAAGGGATCCTGCAGCGGCGTTCCCAACACCTCGTGGCGATCGGGTACATCGGAGAAGGAGACATCGCGCCCCGGAAGCGCATTTTCGGCGGACACCATGGTCCGCTTCCGGTTGAACATGGATTCGATCACGTCGTACACCCTCGTTGGCATGGCGATCCTCCGGGTCAGTGCGGAGCCGAGGACAGGTCGTGAGTGACAATACCGTGATCCTGCCGTCACTGGCGAGTCCGGCGGAGGGCGGCGAACCGCCTTTGCTACACTCGCACGCAGATCGGACGGCACCGAGAGAGGACCAGATGGGTCAACACGCCGAATTTCCGGGAGAGGCCGCGGGCGATCGCGAAAGCGACCTTCGCCGCCGCCTCGCCTTCTACGAAGGCTTCGATGCGATCATCAACGAGAACGTGCGACGTTCCGGGGAATTGCTCCGCGAGGCCGAACACCGCCATGCCGCCTCGAGAGCGGCCGCCGATGCGACGCGAGACGGGCAACGCGCCTTGCTGATCGGTCTTCGTGACGAGGCCGCCGCGCTCGCCCGCTTGGCCCAGTCGCTCGCCGGCCGAATCGACGCCGCGCTGGTCGAACTCGTCGACACCGCCGAACTCCCGCTCGCCGTGACGCAGGCTTCGGCGCAGGAGGCCGTTCCCGTTTCGCAACCGGCGCTCGATCAACCGCCGACCATCGAAGGACGACCGTCGCTCGAACTGGTTGTCCACGGCATTCCCGATCTCGCGGCGGCGCAGATGCTGCGTCGTGCGCTGGAATCATCCAGCTCGATCGAGACCGTCTCGGTTCGGGAGTATGCGGGAGGCATGATGCGGCTCGCGCTCGAACCCCGCGAAATCCTCGCCCCGGACCGGTTGCGCACGCTGGGCGCGCCTTTCACGCTCGAGGAAATCGACCGTGGTCCTGGCGTCATCGCGGTCCGCATCATCACGGAGCAGCCATGAAGCCGAATACCCATCAACAGACGTGGTCCCCGGTGCGCGGCACCCGCAGCGTCGACGCCGTCGGTCTCTTCGAGCTCTTCTTCGTGGCGGGCGCCTGCGGGTTCATCGGCACCCGCATCTACCTCGCCCTGACGAACTATCCGCAGATCGGCGGCCATGGGTTCCACATCGCCCATCTGCTCTGGGGCGGACTGCTGATGATGGCGTCGCTGGTCGCCCTGTTCGGCTACATCGGGCGCGATCTCAGGTTCAAGACTGCGTTGACCGCCGGGATCGGGTGGGGGCTCTTCATCGACGAACTGGGGAAATTCATCACCAGCGACGTGAACTACTTCTTCAAGCCTGCCGTCGCGCTCATTTACGCGATCTTCGTGATTCTCTTCGTCGTGATGCGCGGCATCGTACAGCGCTCGCCGACGACCTCACAGGGGAATGTGGCGCAGGCGATGGAGTTGTGGCAAACAGCGGAAATGCGCGGCTGGCGTCCGGGAGAGCTTGCAGACGCGAAGAAGCTGCTGGCTGCAGCGGATCCTGCAGATCCGCTCGCAGCCGCCCTCACCAGCACGATCGACCGGATCGACCCTGCTACGGCCTTCGGCGAGTCGTGGATGGGCCGCTTCTCCGTCCGCGCCTCCACCTGGTACCGACACGTGAGCACTTCGCGTGCATTCATCCCGGTTATCGCGGTGCTCGCCGGGATCATGGCCCTGACCAACTTCGCCGAGCTCTTCTCCGAGATCACCCGCGATCCCAATTTCAAACCAGGCGACTTCCACGTCAGCTGGTTTTCCCTGCTGAAGGGCGCAACGACCCTCGTCAGTTCGGCCCTGGTCCTTATTGGCTTGTTGCAGCTGCGGACCTCGCGCCTGAGAGGATTCAGGACGATGAAGGCGGGCATCCTCGTGGCGCTGCTGTTGGGCCAGTTGCTGGCGTTCTACACCGAGCAAATCCTGGCGCTTTGGGGACTGGCCCTGCACATCGTGCTGTATGCCGGGGTCGACTACGCAATCAGGCAGGAGATGGACGCGGTAGAGGACGCCACGGAGGCTCACTGAGGAAACGCCGGAGAGTTCCCGCCTGGCCCGGGG
>CAIPGK010000817.1 GCA_903864575.1 uncultured Chloroflexota bacterium | reverse complement strand
CGAGCGCGTCGGCGACCATGCCCCCGGCCATCCCGACGGTCACACCGATCCTGGACAGCCGCCTGCCGCTGCCGAGTCCGACGGCGTCGCTCGCCCAACTTCAACCGCAGCAACCAATCATGCTATCTCCTGCCGGGGACGCGCCTGAAGCGGGACTGGATTCGCAAAGCGTGCCCGGGTTGCAGACGCCCGTGGCGGTCGCAACGGTCAAGCCGTTGCAGCAACTCCAGACGGTGGGTGGATCATCTCTGACCTCCACGCCTGCCCCGACTCCCGTGCCTGCTCCGACTTCGCCGCCCCAGTCGGCGCAACAGCAAGCACCGGTCCCAGGCCAGGCGACGATACGCGTGCTGGCTCAGGGTGACATCGAGGTGACGGTGGTTGCCGACGGCGCGATGGTCTTTTCCGGTTGGCTTGGTTCGGGTGGGCAGACCGACTGGTTTACCGCCGGGTCCTTTTCGGTGACGACGACCGACGGGAGCCTGACGTTGTTCGAGAACGCCAACACGGGGCAGCAGTTCTTCATGGGTTACGGTCCGAACGAAACGTATGGGCTTTCCGGGTAACGGACTGCCTGTCCCGGGTACGCATGCAACGGTCGCGGCTCTTGGGCCGCGACCTTTTTTGTTGTCGTGTTTGTCGCCTCGGGAGACAACGCGATGACTATGGCAGCGGGACGACGAGTTCGACGGCAAGGGACATCATCCGGAACAACGCGGGGGTGGTCGCAGCAACGTCGCCGTCCAGTTGAATCGGCATCACCGGGTTGCTTTCGAGCAGTACTTCCACGCCTCTCCTCCAGATGACGTCCGGCGATTCGGCGAGACGCTGCGTGGCGAACATCGCGACGGTTCGCACGACGGCCGCCGGCGTCGATCCGGTGAAGACGAGCACGTCGAACAGCCCGTCATCTGCCCGCACGTCCGGGGCGATCCTGAGTTCCGGGCGGATGACGGAACCACCGTTGGCGACGACCACGAGAGGCGCGAACGCCTCGATCGCTTCGCCGTCCACCGTAACCCGGTATTGCGCCGGTTCTTCTCCGAGCGCGCTCGCCGCTGCAGGTAGATAGGCCAACCAACCGACTTTTCGCTTCAGTTCCCGATCGGACCGGCTGAAGAAATGGGCGTCGAAACCGGCTCCCGCCATGTGCAGGAAGATACGGTCTCCGCAAAGACCCACGTCGCGTCGCATCAACCCGTGGGGCCGGAAGAAAAGAGCGGCGGATGCTTCGAGACTGGGCGGAATGCCGAGTTCCTGGGCGACGATGTTGGTCGAACCCGCGGGCATAATGCCGAGCGGCGTGCCCGAGCCGATGAGGCCAGCGGCGACGTCGGCGACCGTCCCGTCGCCGCCGGCCGCCACGATAAGATCACAGGCGCCAGCGCAGGCGCGCGCAAGTTCTGTCGCCTCGGACGCGGAGCCCGAGACGCGAACGATGAGATCGACGCCTGCCGGACAGGCCCCGCGCAACACACTTTCCACGACGTCCGCAGTACGGCGCGTCTTCGGATTGATGATGGCGACGACGGATTTCGGCGGTTCGCTCCGGGTGAGCAAGACCCGGCCGACCGGATCACGCAAGTTGCTCATCTCCGGGTTCGGGGCCAAACATTTTCTCCACGATGGCGTTGGCCGCCCAGGTGGCGACCGCCGCGAACACGAGCCCGAGCACGCCCCGGACCATGTTCCGGAGCATCGTGTTGTCGCTCATCGAGCATTCTCCTTCGGATCGGACATTCATCCGGTCAGAGTGTAGGGTGTTCAACGCTTCCCGCGCACGCTGCGTTCAGGCGCGGCGGGTTCGTGACAGCCAGAAGGCCGGGACAATGACGATGAGCGCGGCCGTGGTGATGTCGGCCAGCGTTGCGTCCCCGAGCATTACCCGGCTGCCCCCCGGCAGGAGCGAGAGCGGGAGCACGAGCGGATTTGTCAACGTGTAGAGGGTGTCGCCGGACCAGATCCGGCCGGGAATGGCGAGCAGCCGGTAGAGCACGCGAAGCAGCAAGAGCGCGGCGGCGATGGCCAGAATGGTCAGCCCGGCATCGAACAGGGTCTGCGAGCCGACCGGTGCGGAGCGCCTGCGGCCGGTAGCCGGTTGCTGCCGGATCACGACCGAATGCCCGCCAGCAGCACGGCGATCTCATCGGCGATCAGGCCGGCAAGCTCGGTCTTGGGCAGCAGCGGCAACTGGTGGGGCGGCGCGTCGGGGCGCAGCATCGTTGCCTGGCTGTCCGGGCTGCCGATGGTGGCGACCGCGTCGTTGGCGATGATCATGGCGAGTCCCTTGTCACGGAGTTTGCGCTGGGCATTGGCGATGAGATCCTCGGTTTCGGCGGCGAATCCGATCTTGAGGAGGCCCGGGTAGGCGATCGAAGCAAGGATGTCCGGGTTGCGAACGAGGTGAATGTCGAGCGTCTCCTGGCCTGGTTGTTTCTTGATCTTGCCCGTCGCTGGTGCGGCTGGCCGGAAGTCCGCGACAGCAGCCGCCATGACGAGAACGTCGGCGGCGCCGGTTGCGCGCTGGACGGTTTCGAACATCTCGGCCGCCGATTCGATCCGGATGGTTTCGACGCCCGGCGGGTCGGGAAGGGCGGTTGGGCCCGACACGAGCGTCACGGACGCACCACGGTCCGCGAGAGCTGCCGCGATCTCGTAGCCCATTTGCCCCGTCGAGCGGTTGCCGATGAAGCGGACCGGATCGATGGCCTCATGCGTCCCGCCCGCGGTGACGACGATGGACCGGCCAGCGAGCACTCCATGCGCGCCAAGAACCTGCCGCAGTGCGCCAATGATGCGGGAGTGATCGGCGAGCCGGCCCTCACCGGTCGCTCCGGAGGCGAGGCGTCCTTGCTCCGGGTCAACGAGGATCACACCTCGCTCGCGGAGAAGGGTGGCGTTCGCCTGGGTCGCCGGGTGGCGCCACATGTGGTGTTCCATCGCGGGAGCGACGATGAGGGGGGCTTCGGTTGAGAGTGCAACCAGCCCTACCAGATCGTCGGCCCGCCCCTGAGCGAGCCGGGCGATGCTGTCTGCCGTGGCGGGCGCGACGTAT
>CAIPGK010000816.1 GCA_903864575.1 uncultured Chloroflexota bacterium | reverse complement strand
GATGCCGCCGCAGCAGTTCCGGTCCTCGCTGCACGGGCGGCCCTTCTTCTCGCACCGGCACCGGCCCGTCTTGTCCTTGTTCTTGATCTTCGTCTTGCAGATGTTCGTGCAGCAATCGCTGTTCTGCTTGCAGACATTCGGCTTCTTGCCCTTGCCGCATGGGCCGGCAATGCCGGGGCCACGCTGCCCCCTGCCCCTTGTCCTTGCCCTTGCCCTTGACGCCATCGGCCACGCCGCCGACACCCGTCAGCGCCGCCCCGAGCGCCCCGAGCAGCCCGGACCGGCGGGACACCCCCGCGCCAAGCGCCCGGGCAATGCGGTCGAACGATGATCCGTCCATCTCTCGTCTCCTTCTCCTGATGAGCCAGCCGGGCCGCAGCGTGCGGCCCGGCTGGCGGATTCATCAACAGCTGATCCCCCCGCCCGCGCACTGATCGGGCGTGTTCCCGGTGATGCTGCCAGCGACCGCGGTCAGCGTGGCGCCGTTACTCTCCGCCCAGACGCCGCCGCCGGAGGGCGTCGCTTTGGTCGCCGTGTTGCCCGTGATCGTCGCGTCTCCGCTCACGGTCAGCGTTGCCCCGTGAGGTGTACCACCCTTCGAAGGGGTCAGTGACGCGCCGCCGCCATTGGGCGCCGTGTTCCCGGAGATGACCGCGGATCCCGTCACCTCCACCAGCGTGCCATACACGTACAAGCCACCGCCGAATGTGGCGGCCGTGTTGTCGATCACCTGCACGGAGTCGGTGATCGTCAGATGCGTCCAGTCCGCGGGCCGGTCGTCGTTCTCCCACGAAACGAACACGCCGCCGCCGTTGGTGTCCGCGTAGTTGCCCGAAATCTCGACATCGCCGGAGATCGTGGCCTTCACCCAATCGAACAACATCACGCCGCCGCCGGTACACCCATCGGTCCCGGTGTTGCCGGTGATTTGCACGCGGTCCCGGATCAGCAAGGTCACGGGCGCACCAGTTATACCCGCGGCGTAGATGCCGCCGCCGTTGCTAGGCGCACTGTTTTCGGCGATTACCACGTCCTCCTCGATGATGACCGTCACGGCCCGCGTGCTGTTGAAGTTCGCGATGCCGACCCCGCCGCCCGAGTAACCATCTGGCGCGGAGTTGCCGGTGATCCGCACGTGGCCGGAAATCGTCACGTTCACGCCGGCGCCGGCGGTTCCGACGCCGCTGCCATAGGAATCCGTGACGTTGTCGGCGATGACCGCCCACCCGGAGATGATCAGGTCCGATGCCCCAACGACACCGACGCCACCGCCATACGTCCCGGTGTAGTTGCCTCGAACCACGACGTCGTCGGTCACCGTCACAGTGAGCCCATCGCCCGCCACCCGGACGCCGCCGCCATACGTGTCCCCGGCGGCGTTCTTCACCACCGTGCTCCCGGCCAGTGTCACGCTGCCGTCGCTGCCGATGCCGCCGCCCCAGTCACTGTTGGCCAGGTCCTGGTACCCGTCGATCGTGAGGTCCAGCACCGTCAGACTCGAGCCGCCAGTGACGGTGATCGTCCGGTTC
>CAIPGK010000815.1 GCA_903864575.1 uncultured Chloroflexota bacterium | reverse complement strand
GCTGTCGGCGACGACGCCATCCCAGAAGGGGGTGTAGACGTATTCGGACCCGGTCTCGCCGGAGCGCTCGATCTGGGCGTCGGTGAAGCCGAAGATGATCATCGCGCGGGCGAGCGAGGCGGCGTCGCGTCTGATTCCGAGCAGGACGGGGCGGCGGCCGGGCCGGCGGCGGCGATGGCGTAAATCGGTTCCCACTGCTCCGTGCCGCCAGCGTAGAGCGGCTCCGGCAGATCCGCTGCGGCAGAACTCGGCGGCCAATCTTGCGGGAAAGATTGCCGGTTCCTTTCGTGGTCTTCTCGGTCGGTCACCTCCACTATGGACGCGTGTGTCCGGGTGGATGCAAGCATCCCAAGTTGCGGGGCATGGAGGAAAAGTCCATGGATGAGGGTACCTTCGATCGATTGACTCGGCTGCTCGCTCGGAGGCTGACCCGGCGCACCGGCGCAGTGGCGGCGCTGCCAGGCCTGGCGGGGCTGGCCGGCTGGGGAATGCCCCAGGCGGAGGCAGCCAGTGGGACGCGAGCGGGCCAGCAGAAGGACCGGGACAAGGACAACGGGCAGGCAAAGGGCGACGGCAACCAACAGGACCGGGGTGGGCGGCGCGAGGGTCCGTGCGGAAACGGCGGCCGCGAGGCCAACCGTTGCCGAAACGACGATGATTGCTGCACGCGGCGCTGCGTCAACGGGCGGTGCAAGACCAAGGCGGCCGGGTTCCCGTGCCGGAAAAGCAGCGAGTGCGCCCGGGGATTGACGTGTGCTGGCGGGGTGTGCACGGGATGCACGCCGCAAACCTGTCCGAATGGGTGCTGTGACGGCATCTCGTGCCGGACGGGCAATGAGCCGACGGCCTGCGGCGCTGGCGGTGGGCAGTGCGCGGTGTGTGGAAACTTCGAGATGTGTTCGGCGGGAACCTGCAACGGGGGGATCGGCGCCCGCTGCGCAGGCCCCGATGAGTGCGGCGAAGGCCTCTCGTGCGCCAAAGGGCAGTGCTTTCTGGTCTGCCCCGCGGCGGCATGCACGGGGTCGTGGTGCATTTACGCGCAGGGCGGGCTGAATTGGCAGGATGACGGCCACTGGGAGGTCGAGCCTGGTTGGCGCGATGCGCGGGCGACCCGGATGATGCCGGATCGCACGGCTTTCCTGATTGTCGAGGACGGCGTGCCGCGAGTGGCGAAGATCGACGCCTACACCCTGGAGTTGCTCGGGGTGTTCCCGGACACGCCTACCGGGACCGGATCGGTCGTGGAATCCGGAAGCGGTCCCCAGCAGTTGGACGATCCGACGTCCGTGGCGGTCCTGCCGGACGGCACCCGGGTCCTCATCCTCGACAATGGCAACAACCGGGTGAAGGTGTTAGATTCGCAGGACATGAGTTACATCCAGGACCTGCCATTCACGCGGCCGGCCGATTTCGCGCAGTATGCCTTTTCGGACATCGTGTACCACCCGGATTCCGGCGATGCGGTCCTTGCCTTCAGTCAGACGTACGGCAACGATCCCGGCACGTTCCTCGTCCGTATCCCGCTGGATGGCAGCACCCCACCAGCAGCGGTGAAGGTGGTGGAGACCTCGGCGATCCAGGGCGAGGAGGCAACAGGGTTGGCCGTCCATCCGGACGGTACTCGGCTCTACCTCTCGACAGCGTCCGCGGTGGTGATCGTCGACCTGACGGGAGCCGTCTCGCCCACCGGCGGCAGGGGATCGACGACCTCTGACTGCCGCGACGGCTTCCGCTTCCTGGACAAACGCGCCCTCGTGGTCGATGCCGACGGTTACCTCTGGACTGCGGACACGAACTGCGACCGGATGACGCAGTGGGACGCCACCACCAATCCGTGGACGCCGAAGACGTTCGCCTACGCCGGGTCGAACTTCGATTCCCCGGGTCCCATGGTGCGCTCGGATGGGACGCTGTTGCACTACAACCACGCCAGCGAGAACAAAACGCTCGACTACTACTGTCGCAACGAAAACGTGCCCGACAACACCCCGTGGCGGTCGGCGCAAGGATAGGCCTTGGGCGCACTCCGCCGCCGGTCTCGCCAGCCTGAAGGCCGGTGACTGCTGCGTCGCCGGGAACCGGATCGCCTGCATGATCCGGTTCCCGGCCCCGCAAATCGGCGTTCCACGCGCCGTCACGCCGTGCTCCCCCCGCGGCGGGCATGGTGCGTCGATCGCGGGCAGGCCCGGCGTTCATGCGCCGGGCCTGCGCTTATGTTCAGGCGCCGATGGGCGGTCCGGGTAACGCCGGTGGCTCAGCCGCGGGCGATGTCGAGCACGGCCGAGAGGGGGAGGATGCGGCCCTCATCGGTGAGGTCCTGGACACGGTCGAAGCCGAGCGCGTCCTCGGCGGCGGCGCGGCTGTCGGCGACGACGCCATCCCAGAAGGGGGTGTAGACGTATTCGGACCCGGTCTCGCCGGAGCGCTCGATCTGGGCGTCGGTGAAGCCGAAGATGATCATCGCGCGGGCGAGCGAGGCGGCGTCGCGTCTGATTCCGAG
>CAIPGK010000814.1 GCA_903864575.1 uncultured Chloroflexota bacterium | reverse complement strand
CCGGCGGTCTGTTCCGCGGCAACGCCCTGCTCTCGCTCGGGCTTGTGGTGCTTGCGTTGCTTCCTGCCATGCTTGTCGCTCGCGAGGTCCTGCGACGACTTGCCGTCCCCGCTGTCCTTCCCGCGCCGAGCCGCGCCCGCGTTGGAATCGGCTTTGGCGCCGGCGCTCTTGTTGTTCTTCTTCTTGTTGTTGTTGTTGTTGCCGTTCTTCCCGTTGTCGTTGCCGTTCCGGTTCCCGTTCTTCGAGTCCTTCGGCGTGTCGGTCGAGTTATTCTTGCCCGAGTGGGTCACGGTTTCCGACTCGCCGTTCCGGGTGATCGTCACCGTCTTGGTGCGTTCCCGGCTCCGGCCCTCGACGATCTTCGCGTCGGCGGGCGCCGTCGTGGCGCCTGGAACCGGCACCTTGACCACCCCGCCCTCGCCGGTGACGCGGGACCAGAAGTCGTCATTCCCGGAGGATCCCAGCAGCCCCGCCCCGGCCGCGGGAGTCGCGGTTACCGCCCACGGCGGCGGGGTGAAGCCCGCGACCACGTTGCCGCCATCGCAGTGCACCCCGACGTAGGCGCGGCCGTTGGTCACCCTGTTTTCGCAGGAGTCGTAGCCGGTCTCGGCGTTCGCCTCTCCGGGGCCATAGCCCGCGTTGACGAAGACCGAGCCGCCATACATGAACGGCCAGGATTGCTCGTAGCTGTCGGTATACCCGTAGCTGTCCCACTGGCTGTAGGAATCACCGACCGTGACATCGACCGGCCCGGCGGGAACGGGTTCGGCGGCGACCGGCCCGGCGGCCACCGGCGTCACATCGACCGTGGAGCCCGGCCCAGAAGCGTCGGCCGGAACTGGCTCCGATCCTCCTGGAACCGAGACGGTCGGCTGATCGACCGGGCGACCGCCCTGATCCCCTAACTCGGTGTCGTCGACGGGCGCCTGGGTGTCGGTCGCGCGGGCAGGAATCTGCGCCTCCGCGTCGGGAGCGGGTTGTTCCGCAGGCTGCTGGTCCACCGGGGGCTGATCCGCGGCGGGATTTTCCTGATCGAGCGGCTCGTCGTCAGGTGGAGGGGGCATCTCCTGCGCATCGAGCAGGGCAAGCGGCTGCACCGGGGACAAGGCGGGATGGTCCGTAGCGGCAGTAACCGCCGGAATCGCCAATTGCGCCAGCATGGCCGCGCCCAACAGCGCGGGTCCGACCTTCACCTGTCCCACCGGCACTCCTCTTCCGTCTCGGCCAACCCTACTCCGGATCGACGCGCAACGCAAAACGGCCGCATCCGATCCAAGTATCGCACGTACACCCTCAATGCAACACGTCTCGCTGCCTGAAGAGGGTCTGACCTGAACTCGGACCGCAGTTATCCGCAATCCTTCTCTGAATCGATGCTCGCTCACCGGCATGTTCCCGGTGGGCCCGATTACTACGGCCTGCATGGGGCGTGCCGCCGCTCGTGGCCGGCATCCCGAGGGGCGCTGCCGGGTCGATCGCGCGGCGGCCAGTCGAGCAACGTGAGCAACGCCAGCGCCCCGGATTGCGCGCGCGCGCCCCCCTCCGTATCCTCCCGGAACGGACCCAACGGGCCACCGGATGGCAGCTCGAGCGGAGAACAGGATCATGGCCTCAGGCAAACGGTATCTCGCAGTCGACATCGGCGCGGGCAGCGGTCGTGTTATCTCGGCGGCGTTCGACGGCCACGCCGTGACGATGGCGGAGCAGGCCCGCTTCGACACCGCCCCGGTCCAGACTCGTGGCGGCCTCTGGGTCGACGCGCTTGGCATCCACCGGAACATCGTGGCCGGCCTCCATCATGGCGGCGGCGAGCAACCGCGCAGCATCGCAATCGACACCTGGGGCGTTACCCCATCCCTGCTCACCCGCAGCTGGACGCTCGCCGGGAACCCGGTCCATTACCGCGACGGGCGAACCATCGGAATCCCGGAGCAGATCTACCGGCGCATCCCGAAAGCCGCGCTCTACGCGGAAACGGGGTTGCAGGAACTCCACTTCAACACCGCGTTCATGTTGGAGGCTCTCCAGCGCGACGGCTTGCTGGACGGCGCGGCCCACATGCTCATGCTGCCGGATCTCTTCGCCTTCTGGCTCGGCGGAGAGCCGCGACTGGAACGGACCAACCTCAGCACGACGCAGGTCTACGATCCCGCATCCGGGACGTGGTCGACCGCTGCCATAAACGGCATCGGTCTTCCGGACCGGTTGTTCACCAGCCCGATCGCGGAATCGGGGGACCTGCTTGGCACGCTCCTGCCGGAGGTCTCCGCGTCCACCGGGCTCTCGCCGGAGGTCCGCATCGTCGCCACCGCCTCGCACGACACCGCCGCCTCGGTCGCCGCCGTCCCAGCCACAACCCGAACCTGGGCTTACATCTCCAGCGGCACGTGGTCGCTGATGGGCATCGAGATTGCCGCGCCGGTCAAGACCCCGGCGGCGATGCGCGCCAATCTCACGAACGAGGTCGGCGTCGGCGGTACGATCCGACTCCTGCGGAATGTCATGGGGCTCTGGCTCATTCAGGAGTCTCGCCGACAGTGGGCGCGTGAGGGCACGGAGTGGTCCCATGCCGAACTCGCCGCACTGGCCGAGGCAGCGCCCGGAGACGGTCCCGTGATCGACCCCGACGCGCTCGACCTCTTCTCCCCGGGCGATCTTCCGGGCCGCATCCGGGCCGCCTGCGTCGAATCCGGCCAACCCGCCCCGGACTCGCCGGGAGCGATCGTCCGATGTGCCCTCGAGAGCCTCGCGCAGCGTTACGCGCAAGTGCTCGATCTGCTGGAGCAGGTAGGCGGTGAGCGGATCGAGGTGGTCCACGTTGTCGGCGGCGGAGCGCTCAACCGTCTGCTTTGCCAGTTGACCGCCAATGCCTGCGACCGTCCGGTCGTCGCCGGACCGGCGGAATCGACGGCGCTGGGGAATGTGCTGGTGCAGCTCATGGCCGATGGCGAGGCGTCAACGCTCGCCGACCTCCGGGAGATTGCCCGAAACTCCGCGAGGATCGAGCGGTACGAACCTTCACCCGAACGGGCGCTGTCCGCTCGCCGGCGCGAGGCGTTTGCCGTCCGGTTTCCGGTGCCGTTGGGGTAGGTCCACCGACCGCGCACTCAGGAAACCGGGATCGCGGGAGATTCATCCCGCGGTCCCTGACGGGGAACGGTCACCGCAGCAACCATCTGCCCGGCCACGCGGGTTGGCGCGTTCGGCCGTGCACCCGCGGTCAGCGGCCGGTTATCCCAGCACCTTGCGTGCGCCGAAGATGTCACCGAGCAATTGCTTCTTCGGCAGGCGCTTGACCATGCCCAACATCTTCCTCTGCTTCTCCTTCTTCGGCACGCCGTCGACGGTCAGATACTCCCCGAGCATGCCCTCGAGCAGCTTGGGGTAATCCCTCAGCAGGTGCGGGCGGTCGTGGGCGAAGGGCGTAACGTTTCGGATCTTCTTCAGATCCTTCATGATTACGGATTCCTCGAGCAATTGGCGGTAACGCGAAAGGGAGGCTGCAGAGTAGTCGCCTTTGGCCTTGGCCTCGACGACGGTCTGGGCGGCCAGCTTGCCGGAAAGCATTGCGAGGTTGGCGCCTTCGCGGTTGAGCGGGTTGACGAATCCTGCCGCGTCCCCGACCACCAGCACGCCGTCGCTGTAATTCCTGGGCAGCCGGTCATAACCACCCTCCGGGATCAGGTGCCCGGAGTATTCGACCGTCTCGCCGCCTTGCAGCAGCGGCGCAATGGCCGGGTGCTTCTTGAAGCGGTCAAGCATGTCGTTGACGTTGTATCCGGTCTCGATCAGGTCCGAAAGCAACGCGCCAGTACCGATCGAGATGCTCTCCCTGTTGGTGTAGATGAAGCCGTAGCCAAGCAGGTTGGAGGTCGACTCACCGAAAATCTCGAGCGCGGTCCCCATCCCCGAGGGCAGCGCAAACCGGTCCTCGATCTTTTCGGCGGGCAGCGCGATCAATTCCTTCGCCACGAGCGCCTGGTCGATCGGCGCCCACTCCTTGTGCAACCCGACCTTCTGGGCCAGCAGGGAGTTCGCTCCGTCGGCAAGCACTACGCAGTGCGCGCGCAATTCCCCGTCGGGATCGCCGGTGGTCACGCCGACCACCCGGCCATCCTCCCAAATCACGTCGGTGATGGTGAACTCGGAGTAGACCTCGGCGCCGGCGGCCTCGGCCGTGGCGGCATGCCACCGGTCGAACGGCGATCGCAGCACGGAGTAGGCGTTGTAGGGTGGACGCGAGAAGGCATCCGATCGGTACGTCGCGCCCATCATCGCCGAATCGGTAAGCAGGACATAGCGCTGTTCGATGATCGGGCGCTCCAGCGGAGCGGCGGCCTCGAATCCCGGGATCATCTCCTCGGTCGGCTGCCGGTAGAGAATGCCGCCCCAGACGTTTTTCGCCCCGGGGAACGCCCCCCGCTCGAGAACGACCACGGTGAGGCCCGCATTGGCCATCTCGCGCGCGGCGGTTACCCCGGCAGGTCCCGCACCGACCACGATCGCATCGAAGGCGTCGTCCATCTCCCGCTCCAGCGTTCGCGCCGGCCATTGGTTCGCGGCAATTCCGCGTCAGGCTGCGCAATTCGGTCTCAACGAGGCGATCATGCACCGCCACCGCCACGGCGGTCAAACGGGATTCACGTCCATGTCCCCAATGGTGCGTTCCGTCTTGTGCGCCCAAAGCTACGCCTTCTATACTGTGCTGTGAGCAAAAATGGCGGATGGTCGGGAACACCCGGTCCGCGGACGGGTTGCCGCGCAGCATCGTGGCAAGGTAGAGCGGGAGCGAGCATGAACTTCGAGTTGAACGAAGAGCAGATCCAGGTCCGCGACATGGTGCGGGAGTTCGCCGCCCGCGAGATCGCTCCGTACATTCGCGATTGGGACTCCAAGGGTGAGTTCCACCCGGAAGTGCTGACCCGGCTCGGGGAGCTCGGACTTCTCGGTCTTCCGATTCCCGAGGAGTACGGCGGCGCCGGGATGGACTACGTCAGCCTCGCGCTCGCCTGCGCCGAACTCGAGTACGTGGATACGTTTCTTCGCGTCATCATGTCGGTCCACGTCGGTCTGAACAGCCTCTCGCTGCTGCAGTGGGGCACCGAGGAGCAGAAGCAGCGCTGGCTCGTTCCGCAGGCGAAGGGCGAAAAGATCGCGACCTTCGGCCTGACCGAGCCGAACGCTGGTTCAGACGCCGGATCCATCGAATCCACCTACACGAAGGATGGAAGCGACTTCATCCTCAATGGCGCGAAGATGTGGATCTCGCTGGCGAACGTCGCCGACCACTTCATCGTGTTCGCCTCCGGTGACCGCTCGAAGGGCACGCGGGCGATTTCCGCCTTCCTGCTCGAGCGCGGGATGCCCGGCTTCACCACCGGGACGATCAAGGGCAAGCTTGGCGTTCGGGCTGGCAATACCGGAGAACTGGCCTTCAGCAACGTCCGCGTCCCGAAGGAGAACCTCCTCGGCGAGGAGCATGAGGGCTTCAAGATCGCCATGTCCTGCATCGACCAGGGCCGCTTCACCGTCGGCGCGGGCGCGGTCGGGTTGATCAAGGCCTGTCTGGACGCCAGCGTGAAGTATGCCAACGAGCGCGAGGCGTTCGGCGCGCCGATCGGTCACCTCCAGCTGGTCAAGCAGATGATCGCCAAGATGGTCGCAGGCCATGATGCCTCCTATCTGCTCAACATGCAGGCGGCCGAGTTGAAGAATCGGGGCATTCGCAATACCCGCGAGACCTCTCTCGCCAAGTGGTACGCCTGCGATGCCGCGCATCAGGCGTCGGACGACGCAATTCAGGTCCACGGCTCCTACGGGTTTTCCAACGAGTACCCGGTGGAGCGCTTCTGGCGCAACGCCCGCGGCGCGGTCATTTATGAAGGCACCCGCGAGATCCACACCCTGCTCCAGGCCGACTACGCCCTGGGGTACCGGCAGGACAAGCCGGTCCGCTGCCCCCAGCCGCCGGCGCAGGGCTTCGTCCGCGAGGCGCTGGCGGCGGACTAGTCTGGTTCGACCTACGAGAGGACGGCCCTCCCCGTCCTCCCCCCGCGGCGAGCGGTCCGGTTGTCATCGGGACACCGGACCGCTCGTCATTTTTGCCGAGGCGGCGGCGCTGGAAGATACTGCCCGCAGCAGGCAGGACCATCTGAAAGAAGCGAGGCGGAAACCCGTGAGTCAGGATCGAACCGTGATACTCGGCGGGGCGAGGACTCCGTTCGGCAAACTCAATGGAGCGCTTGCGGCGAAGCGGGCGGTGGACCTCGGCGCGATTGCCATCGGTGCGGCGCTGGAGCGGAGCGGCGTCGGTGCGGCAGCGGTCGAGAATGTGCTCATGGGCCAGGTGCTTCAGGGCGGCGCCGGTCAGAACCCGGCTCGTCAGTCGGCGCTGCTGGCGGGAATCGACAAATCGGTCCCCGCGGAAACGATCAACCGCGTATGCGGCAGCGGCATGCGCGCCGTCACTCTCGCCGACTCCCTGATCCGGGCCGGGGATTTCCGGGTTGCCGTTGCAGGTGGCATGGAGTCCATGTCGAATGCGCCCTACCTGCTCCGGCAGGCGCGGACCGGATACCGGATGGGCGACGGCAAACTCGAGGACATGATGATCGGCGATGGCCTCACCTGCGCCGTCGCGGGTTGCCACATGGGCATCCATGGCGGAGCAGTCGCGGCCGAGGAAGGCGTCGGGCGCGAGGAGCAGGACGCATGGGCGCTCCGCAGTCACATGCGAGCGCTTGCAGCCATGGACGCAGGCCGAATGGGCGAGGAAATCGTCCCGGTCGAGATCAAGGACCGCCGGGGCTCGGTCATCGTCGCGCTGGATGAGGCGCCCCGGGCAGACACCAGCCTCGAAGCGCTCGCGAAGCTGAAGCCGATCTTCGACCCTGCCCATTCGGTCACCGCAGGCAACGCGCCGGGCGTGAACGACGGCGCAGCCGCCGTTGTCGTCGCCTCGGAGGCCTGGGCACAGACGCATGGACATGCTCCCGCCGCGACGATTCTTGCGCACGCTGCCTCGGCATGGGATGTGCCGTACCTCGCATGGACCCCGGCGATGGCCGCCGAAAGCGCGCTCGCAAGAGCCGGCCTCGCCGTGTCCGACGTGGATCTGTGGGAAATCAACGAGGCGTTCGCCAGCGTGACCATGATCTCCTCCCGCCGCCTCGGATTGGACCCGGATCGGGTCAACGTCAACGGCGG
>CAIPGK010000813.1 GCA_903864575.1 uncultured Chloroflexota bacterium | reverse complement strand
CTCCGGCGGTCGGCAGGGGCAGGAACAGGGACAGGCGCATCGTGACCGCAACGACCACCAGCGGCCCCACTACGTCACTCGTGCTGCCGGGAGACAGCTATCCGCTCGGCGCGCGCTGGGACGGGTCTGGCGTCAACTTCGCCATCTTCTCCGAGCATGCCGACGCGGTCGATCTCTGTCTCTTCGACGATCCCGCCGCCCCGCACGAAACCCGGCGCATTCCGCTCCCGGAGCGCACCGGCCACACCTGGCACGGCTACGTTCCCGGCCTCGCTCCCGACCAGCGGTACGGCTACCGGGTGCATGGCCCGTGGGACCCGGAACGCGGCAAGCGCTTCAACCCCGCCAAACTGCTTCTCGACCCCTACACCCGCGCCATCACCGGGGCTGTCCGCTGGAACCCCGCCGTGTACGGCCACCGTGTCGATCCGCGCGCGAACGATCTCCTCGCCGATCCGACCGACAGCGCTCCCTATGTCCCGCGCTCGGTCGTCATCGACCCGGGTTTCGACTGGGGCGGCGACCGCAGGCCGAACACGCCGGCCGACAGGACCGTCATCTACGAAATCCACGTCAAGGGATTCACCGAACGCCACCCCGGCATCCCGGAGCCGCTGCGCGGGACCTGGGCCGGTCTGGCCAACGACGCCGCGATCGCCCATCTGCTGGAGCTGGGCGTGACGGCGGTCGAACTGCTGCCCCCGCAGACCTGCATCGACGAGCCCTTCCTGCCCGCCCTCGGCCTGAAGAACTACTGGGGTTACAACACCATCGGCTTTTTCGCCCCCGACCCGCGTTTTGCCGCCGCAGCCGACCCCGGCGAGCAGGTGCGCGAGTTCAAGGGCATGGTCAAGCACCTCCATGCCGCGGGCATCGAGGTGTTGCTCGACGTCGTCTATAACCACACTGCCGAGGGGAATCATCTCGGCCCGATGTTCGCCTTCAAGGGCATCGACAATATCGCCTACTACCGCCTCGTTCCAGAATCGCCCCGGTTCTACATGGACACCACCGGCACCGGCAACACGGTCAACGTGCGCCACCCGCAGGTGCTGGCGATGGTGCTCGACTCCCTCCGCTACTGGGTGGAGGAGATGCACATCGACGGCTTCCGGTTCGACCTCGCTCCCGCGCTCGCCCGCGAGGAGTTCCATGTCGACGCCTTCAGCGGCTTCTTCGACGCGGTCAACCAGGATCCCGTTCTGCGGACGGTGAAGCTGATCGCCGAACCGTGGGACGTGGGCGATGGCGGCTACCAGACCGGCAACTTCCCCGTCATCTGGTCGGAGTGGAACGACCGCTACCGGAACACCATCCGCTCCTTCTGGAAAGGCGACGGCGCACCCCTCGCGGACCTCGGCTCCCGACTCGCCGGGTCGCCCGATCTCTTTCGCGATGGCGGCCGCGGCCCGCTCGCCAGCGTCAATTTCGTGACCGCCCACGACGGGTTCACCCTCGAGGACCTCGTCTCCTACGATCACAAGCACAACAACGCCAACCAGGAAGACAACCGCGACGGCGCCAACGACAACCGCTCCCGCAACTGGGGCGTCGAAGGCCCGACCACCCGCGCCGACGTGCTCGCCATCCGCGAGCGGATCAAGCGGAACCTGCTGGCCACGCTGCTCTTTTCGCAGGGCACGCCGATGCTCCTCGGCGGCGACGAGATGGGCCGCACGCAGCAGGGCAACAACAACGCCTACTGCCAGGACAACGCAATCTCCTGGGTCAACTGGGCGCTCGAGCCTCGCGACGAGCGCCTCCGGGCATTCACTCGCCGCCTGCTCGAAATCCGGCGCGATCACCCCGTACTCCGCCGCCGCCGCTGGTATGAAGGCCAAACCCTCGATGGCCAGCCCGACATCGACTGGCTCCGGGCAGGCGGCGGCATGATGACCGACGAGGATTGGCAAACCCCCGGCCGCCATGCGCTCGGGCTGATCATGCACGGCGACGCCCTGACAGAACCGGGACCGGATGGGTTGCCGCTGGAGGGCGAAACTCTCGCCCTGCTGCTGAACGCAGGGGAAGACGCCGCCTCGTTCGATCTCGACACGAGCGCGGAATGGGTCGTGCTGGTCGATACCCTCACCCCGGCCGCTGCGGGCCGCCGGATCTCCTCGACGCAGGCATCGGCGCCCCCCCGCAGCGTGCTGCTGCTGGCGCGGGTGTCAGGATCTCCGCAGTCCTGACGCCGGTCCGCGCTCGTCAGGCCCCGGCATCCGCCAGCGCGGCGGCTGCCCGCTCGATGTCCTCCCGCGTGTTCCAGACATGGCATGAGAGGCGCACCTGCCCACCCCGCGCCGCGCAACGCACCCCGGCGGCGGCGAGCGCGGAGGCCGTGCGCTCGGCATCGGCAACCGGCACGCTGATGATCTGGGAGCCGGTCGGCTGGCGGCCGAGCATCCCGGCAAGGTCGGTCGCAAGAGCGATCGACGGCGCGAGAACACCTGCCCGCCGCCACCCGGCCAGCAGTTCCAGCGAAGGAAGCGCTCCGGCCCAGCTATGCCACGCCAGCGAGAGATCGAACGCCGCCGCCGTCTCCGGCAGGGTGAGCGGGCCGCCGTAGGTCCGGCCGTACAGGGGAGTACCGGAGCGCCACCCGGCGAACCACGGGATCACATCCGCCTGCGCCCGCCGCGCGACGTGCATGAACCCCGCCCCGCGCGGGCAGAGCAGGTGCTTGTAGCCGTGGCAGATCAGGTAGTCGACCTCCCCGAGCCAGCCGTCCACGCCGACGAATGGCAGCGCATGGGTGGCGTCGATCAGCGTCCTCGCACCGTTCGCGCGGGCGGCGGCCATGATGTCATCCAGCGGCGCGACCTCACCGCTTTGCGACCGCACCAGGCTGAAGGCGACGAGATCGGTGTCGGGCCGGACGGCATCCGCCACCTGCGCCAGCGGAACCTCGCGGACGTTGGCGCCACGCCACTGCTCGGCAACCATCATCGGGAACGCCACCGAGGTGAACTCGTCGGCGGGCACGATCACGTTCGCCCCTGCCGGCAGCGACGCGGCGACCAGACCCACCCCGGCCGATACGGTCGGAACGAGCGCGATCTCCTCCGGCGTCGAGTCGATCAGATCGGCGAACAGAACGCGGCAGCGCTCCGCCACCCGGTCCCACTCCTCCACCCAGTCGGCGGATCCATCGCGCCAACGCAGGATGGCGCGCTGCACCGCATCGAACGTCGGTTTCGGCGGCAGGCCGTAGGTCGCCGCATCGAGGTATGCCGTGCCCGGCTCGGGCGAGAACAGATCGCGGATGGCGGAAAGATCGGTGGCGACATCGGTGGCGGCAACCATGTGCGCGGCTCCCGGACGAGCGACAGGACGACAGTGCCCCATTATCCGCGATGGCACGCAGCCAGCGGACACGCTCCCGCCATGTGGCGTCCGCGACATTCATCTCTTCCTAATGTATCCAACCTCACACAGTGGTATTTTCATTTGTGCAACCCTGAAGTAGTGAAGCGGCTGCTTGTCCGCTCGACTCCGGCTCAACGAAGGCACGCGCGCTGGCAGCAACCAGCGAAAAGGGAAAGGATTTCGTATGCATCCCATCACTGCCCGGGCAGGGCGCATCGCCGCCGTCGCGTTTCTCGCGGGAGGGTTCGCCTTTGGCGGCCTGTTCTCGTCCGCCGATGCGCTCGAGGAAGGCAAGGCGCAGGTTCGCGTCGTTCACAACTCGCCGGATGCGCCGCCGGTCGACATTTTCGTCAATGGCACTCGCGCCGTCGAAGGCCTCGCCTTCGGCGAGTCCACCCCGCTTGTCGACCTTCCCGCGGGCGATGTCGACGTGGCGGTCGCGCCGGCTGGCAGCCCCGCCACTGACGCCGTGATCAGCGCCACCCTGCCGCTCGAATCCTGCGCCTCGTACGAAGTGGCCGCGGTCGGCAAACTCGCCGACATCGGCGCGCAGGTCTACCCGATCGACACCAGCGCTCTCGCCGACGGCAAGGCCCGGGTGCGCGCCATCCACAACTCGCCGGATGCTCCCGCGGTCGACATCGCGGTAAAGGACGGCCCGGTCCTCTTCTCCGGCCTCGCCTTCCCTGACGCCAGCGCCTACGCCGACGTCGATGCCGGGACTTACGATCTCGAGATTCGTCCCGCCGGCACCAAGGACGTCGCCCTTGCGATCCCCGGCGTCGCCCTCGAAGCAGGCACCGTCTATGACGTCTTCGCAAACGGCCTGCTGTCGGACGGCACCCTTGGCGTGCTTCCCCTGACCGCCACCACCGATCCCTGCGGCGCTCCTGCTGTGGGCGGCATGACCCCGACCGAAATGCCGGTCGCGGGCGTCGGTCCGATGCAGAGCCCGTTCGCGGGCTGGGCGCTTGCCGCGTCGGTGCTCGCCGCCGCCGCTGCCG
>CAIPGK010000812.1 GCA_903864575.1 uncultured Chloroflexota bacterium | reverse complement strand
GTCCGCGACCTGGTCCCGCCAGTCCATTAACTGCCGCAACCAGGCAACCTTCGCCTCGACCCGTGCGTCGCCCTTGCCGCCTTCCTTGTACCGCCAGTGAGCGGCGACTCCGTTTTCGGCGATGCGGTGCATCTCGTGGGTCCGGATCTGGATCTCGATCGCCTGACCATCCGGCCCAATCACCGCGGTGTGAAGGGACTGGTACATGCTCTCCTTGGGGGTGGCGATGTAGTCGTCGAACTCGCCCGGGATGGGGTGCCAATTCTCGTGAATGATCCCGAGCGCGCCGTAGCAGTCCTTCCGGTCATCGACGAGCACCCGCAGTCCGAGCACATCGTAAATCTCATCGAGGCTGCGGTGCTTGATTTTCATCTTCCGGTAAATCGAATAAATGTGTTTGGCGCGGCCCGTGATCTCGGCGTCGATGCCGCCCTCAGCGAGCGCTGCCTGCAACTCGTGCTTTACCCGCTCGATATAGGGCGCGCTGTCCCTGCCACGCTTGTCCAGTTCGTTCTGCAGCGCATGGAACGCATCAGGATTGGTGTACTTAAACGACAGATCCTCCAGCTCGGACTTGAATGGCCAAATGCCGAGCCGGTTCGCGAGCGGCGCGTAAATCTCCATCGTCTGCTGGGCAATTCGCACCTGCTTGTGCGGGGGCAAGGCATCCAGCGTGCGCATGTTGTGCAGACGGTCGGCAAGTTTCACCAGCACGACGCTGATGTCATCCACCATCGCGAGGAACATCTTGCGAAGGCTCTCGGCCTGCTGCTGCTTTTCCCGGCTCGGACCTGCCTCGTCTCCCGTCCACGGGAGCCGGCCGAGTTTGGTCACGCCATCGACGAGCCGCGCTATGCGTGGACCGAATTCCTGCTCGATCTCCTGCGACGACACATCGGTATCCTCGACCACGTCGTGCAGGAGGGCGCCCGCGATGGTGTCAGGGTCCAACTGCATGCGGGCAAGAATGTGGCCCACCTCGATCGGGTGAGCCGCATAGGGTTCGCCTGACTTCCGACGCATCCCGTAATGGGATGAGATCGCAAGCTCGCCAGCCTTCTGTACGACGTCGAGATTCGTGTTCGGGAGATACTCGTTCATGACTGACAGAAGATCCGTCAGCCGCTGGCGGACCGTGACGTCCTCCTCGGCGGTCGCCACATCCCCGGCAGACAGAAGCTCCGTCGCATCATTTGAAGCTGGGACGGCAGGGGGGGCGTCGCGGCGGGAGGACGAGGTCCGTGGAGTCATGACCTGCTGGTGCGTCTCCGAGGTTCAGGATCGGTCGTGGACGCATACTACGCAGCAGCTGACCCAGCGTCAACGAATGTGAAAGGATTCTGCGGTGATCGGCGGGAAAGAGGGTACGACCGGCGGAAATCCCGACCGGATGCTGCATCCCGATGAAGCGCGGGCGATTGTGCTTGCCTCGGCGCGCCCCCTTGCCGCCGAGCTCGTGCCCCTGCGCGAGGCGGCATGGCGAGTCCTCGCCGAGGATGTGTACTCACCGGAACCACAGCCTCCGTTTGCCGCCGCAACGATGGATGGTTTCGCGGTCGTTGCTGAAGACGCCTCGCCGTGGCGGGAGATTCTCGGTGACCAGACGGCGGGGTTTGTCCTCCCGATCGAGGTTTCGGACGGCTATGCCGTCCGCATCACCACCGGTGCGCCAATTCCGGCAGGGGCCAACGCGGTCGTCAAGGTCGAGGAAACGGAAGCTGCTGACGATCACGTGATCATCCACCAGGAGCAAGTCGCCCCGGGCGAGAACATCCGGCAGATCGGTTCCGACCTTGCGAAGGGCGAACTCGTGCTTCCAGCGGGAACGACGCTTGGGCCCGCTGAACTCGGTCTGGCCGCCAGCGTTGGGCTCGACCCCGTCGCAGTCGTTCGGCGCCCGAGGGTAAGCGTCATGTCCACGGGGGACGAATTGGTCGATCCCGGGATGCCTGTCGGGCCCGGCCAGATTCGCGATTCCAATCGTTTCAGCCTCATCGCCGCGTTGACGCAGGCGGGGGCTGAGATCATCTGGGCGGGTCGCGCGCCGGATCGGGCGCCGGACCTTCGGGCGCACCTCGAGCACCTGCTCGAGACAAGCGATGTCGTCGTCACCAGCGGTGGCGTGTCAATGGGAGAACTGGACCTCGTGAAACCGCTGCTCTCCGAGCTGGCAACCGTTCACTTCCGACGAGTTTTCATGAAGCCCGGGAAACCCCTCAACTTTGCGACCACCGACCGCGCGATCGTGTTCGGCCTGCCTGGAAATCCGGTATCGGCGCTCGTTTCGTTTGAGACGTTCATCCGGCCCGCTCTCCGCTCGATGGCGGGCTGCATCGACATCGATCGGCCACGGGTTCCCGTCCATTTGGGAGCTGGCACTCCACCTTCGGACCGGATCGAGATGCAACGCGCCGTGGTCAGCGTGGACACGGACGGCCGACTGATCGGAACCACGACCGGGAGTCAGGCATCCTCCCGGCTTGCGTCCTTCCGCGGCGCAAACGCGCTTCTGGTCATCCCGCCCCGGGAGCTCGCGTTCGAGGCAGGCGAGATGGTCGAGGCGATGCTTCTTGCGCCGCCGCTCGGACCGGACATACCCGGGATTGATCGGGAAGGGCGCCGCGCGACACATACCGTGGGACGCAGTTGACCCGTGGCAGCCGACCCGACCCTTCACACATGGTAGATTCCTGAAATCAGGCGGATGGCAGCGACGGATGGGTGACAGGATGCGGGTGACGGTTCGGTACTTCGCCGGGTTGCGCGAGGCGGCAGGGTCCTCTCGCGAGGAGCGCACGACCCTTGAGGGCACGACCGCCGGCGATCTGTTTGCTGCAATCGCGGCGGACCACCCGCGCATCGCGCCGATGCAGGGCAGCACCATGCTGATGGTGAACCGCGCCTATGTTCAGTCCGACCATGTGCTGCACGACGGTGACGAACTGGCCCTGATTCCTCCTGTCAGCGGGGGAAACGCGCCCCGGTTCGTCGTCCAGGATGCCCAGATCGATCCACGCGCGGTTGAGGCGTTGATCGACGACCCGGCTACCGGAGCGGTCGTCACGTTCATCGGTCGAGTGCGGGATCACGCGCGCGGCCAAGGCGTGTCCGCGCTTGACTACGAAGCCTATCCCGAAGCTGCCACCGACATGATGGCCGTGATCGCCGGGGAGATTCGTGATCGCTGGGGGATCGAACAGGTCGCCATCGTGCATCGGACCGGCCTTCTCCTCGTGGGTGAGGCCAGCGTGGTCATTTGCGTCGCTTCGCCTCACCGATCCGAGGCATTTGCAGCCTGCCAGTACGCCATCGAACGGCTGAAGGAAATCGTCCCGGTCTGGAAAAAAGAACACTACGCTGACGGCGCGACCTGGATCGGAAGCGAAGCCGACTACCAGCGCGAGATCGGTAAGCTGCCCCGATGAGCCATGACGGGCGGATGTAGCC
>CAIPGK010000811.1 GCA_903864575.1 uncultured Chloroflexota bacterium | reverse complement strand
GGGAAGGAGGTGACGACCTCGCGGTTGGGCGGGTTGGCTGTGGCAAGCGTGCCGGACCAGACCAGCTCGCCCTGGTCGTTGCGCATCTGCTCCAGCGCGTAGCCCCAGCCGCGGCGATCGTTCTGGCGGAACTGGTCGCGCACCGCCGCGAAGCCGCGCTCGCCGACGCGGAAGACGCGCAGCGCCACCTCGGCCACGTTGACCGTGGTGACCGGCAGGCCGTCGCTCGCCGCGCGCACGAGGATGCGGCCGGCGCTGGTGAAGGCGACGACGGGCGGGCGGGCGGAGAGCGTGACGCCCACGCGCTCCGAGGCCGAGAGGCGGCGGTCGTCCGCCGAGGGCAGGCCGGGGCGCAGGTCGATCTCGTAGTCCGAGCCGTAGGAAAGCCCGGTCAGGCAGAGCCGGTCGTCCTCGACGCTGGCGCCGGGGCGCACCTGCGGCGCGATCGAGAGGTAGTCGAGATAGCGCACGCCCTCGGCGCGCAGCTTGCGGGTGAACTGCAGGCAGACGCGCGGCTGCAGCCCGGACTGGTCGATGTCGAGCCGGCTGAAGGCGAAGCGCGGCTCCTCCGCCTGCTGCGCGGCCGCGGGCGCGAGGAGCCCCGGGGGCGCGCCGGCACCGAGGGCACGGCCCAGCCCGAGGACGTAGCCGAGAAGACGACCGATCATGGAATCGCTCCGAGAGGACCGCCGCGGCCCCCGGCCGCGCGCGAGCCAGAGGCTAGTGGCTCGGCCCGGGATGCGGAAGGTGGATGGGTCGCGGGTTGCCGTGGAGGAACGCGCCTGCCGGGCGGGAATTCCCGGCCAGCCCTCCTGGCGATGGTCTTCCCGTCGCCCCGGGCGCCCTCAGCACCCGGACGCGCCGCCGAGCAGGTCCCAGGCCCGGCGATACTTCGCCAGCCGCTCGAAGTCCCGCGGCGCGGGATGGGGAATGCGCCGGAGGTCCATGTTGTCCTCCAGGTCGGCGAGCTTCACGCGGCGCGCGATCGGGTTGCGCGCGGCGCGGCGGATGAAGGCGTCGTAGTCGCCCTCCTCCTCGGGCCGCCTGGTGACATGCTCGAGGGCCACGACGACCTCCTCGGAGAAGCCCTCCGCGCGCAGCCGCTCGAAGCTCCAACTCCCGCCGCCATCCTCCACGACGTCGTGCAGCACGGCCACGATCCGCTCCGCTTCGCCCTCCAGCCGCAGCATCATGCGCAGCGGATGCAGCACGTAGGGCGCCCCGCCCTTGTCGCGCTGGCGCTCATGCACTTCGGCGGCGATGCGGATGGCGGTGGCGAGGGTGGACATGGTGGGGGGCCTTGGCGGTGGGGGAGGAGGACCGAACCGGCGTCGGACTGGATGCGCGCTCTTGCTGCCTGGATGCGATTTACCCGTCCGGCCTTGCGCTGGACCGACCGGCTCCGCCGGATCTACCATATCGAACATGCGCACCTGCCCGAAGTGCGCCCTGGGCTGGCTCGAGTCCATCGCGACGATCCTCGACTCGGACGCCATAGCCCAAATAACGATCCAAATAACGATCCAGCGTAGTTTTCTGGGCCACAGCAGCTTCCGCCAGATCACGCTCCAGTGTCCCTGGGCACGCGCGGAGAAGTCGATCTATACAAAAACGACGCTGGATCGTTATTCCCTGAGCCTGGATTACGCCGAGCGGGCAATCCTGGAGCGAGGTAACCCGGGCTCCGTCCCCGGTTGCTTCATCTGCCCTTCGCAGTACACGTCCCGGGGAAATAACGATCCGGAAATAACGATCCAGCGTGGTTTTCTCGGCAGATTATGAGCCATCGGGGATGGAGCCCGGATTGCTCGGGCCTGTTTTGTGGACCACGCAGCTGTGGATGAGCGGGCAGCCGCAGGCGGCAAAAACATTCCCGGGAAGGTTTTCGCGGCGCGAAGCCGTTCTAACGCGCGGCGCGCAGCAGCGCCCCGTAGCCTTCCACCGCCGGCCTTACCCCGGCCTGTCGCAGGCCATGCCACAGGCTCGCCTGGTTGGCGGTGACCACCGGCCGACCGAGATCCCGCTCCAGAGCCTCGATCACGCCGACGCAGCGGAACCCGGTGCCGGCCAGCAGCACGCCATCCGCGTCATCGGGGCAGGCCGCCCGCACCTGCTCGTAGAGCGGGGCGATCTGCTGGGCGAAGCCCATGCCGCGGGCATAGAGCTCGCCGGGCGGCAGGTCGCGCCAGCCGGGCCCGGGATCGTAGCGGATCGTCCGCACGGGCGCCGCGCCGCGCGCCGCGCAATAGGCGGCCGCCTGGTCCAGGAAGGGCAGGCCGAACCACGGCGGCAGCACCAGCAGCGGGCGGACGACGCCCAGCATGCGCAGCGCGGCGATGCAGTCGATCCCGTTGGTGGAGACCGCCACGCCGGGCAGCAGGG
>CAIPGK010000810.1 GCA_903864575.1 uncultured Chloroflexota bacterium | reverse complement strand
GCCACCATGCCGGTCTCGGTGGAGGCATAGCTGTCGAAAATCGGCGTCCGCAGTGCCTCGCGGACGGCGGAATCGAGGCGCGCCGACGAACTGCGGATGTATCGCAACGAAGGGTTCGGGCTCCATCCACCGGCGGCTGCTGCCGCCAGGGAAGAGACGGCCGACGGCGGCATGTATAGCCAATCAGGTTCGAAAGCATCAGCCAGCGAGGAAATCCGGGAAGCATCGAGCGTCGAGGGGGCTACCGTCATCCCGCCGCACGCCAACGAGCGGCGGAGGGTGGTCATGCCAATGCCCAACCCCATCGACGAGAGCACGATCGTCTTCCAGCCAGGCTCGACCGGAAACGATGGATCGAACGCGCCGCTCCGTCCCCAAAACCGGGACTGCGCATGCACGACCAGCTTCGGTCGGCCAGTGGTCCCTGACGTGGTGATGATGACGCCGGGATCGTCCGGGCCGGGCGCACCGGCGAGAGAGGGCGGTCCGATCTGCGCGCCGTCCAACCTGAACCGGAACGGATCGGACTCGGGGCGCAGCCAGATGACCGGAACGCCCATTTTCTCCGCCGCAGCCGCCAGCTGGCTGGGCTGAGGACCATCGAGGCAAACAGCCGCCGCCAGCCCAAGGCGCGGCAACAGCTCCAGCAATTCGGGCTCCGGCATTCCAGCTTCAAGGGGCACGCTCGTGACGCTGCAGCCGAGCACGATCAACAGCGCGGCGGACCGCGGCCCGGGCGGCATGAGCGCGGCGACCCGGTCCGTGCGGCCCACGCCCAGCGCGCGCAGGGCTGCGCAGCTTTCCCGCACAAGCCGGTGGAGTTCGCGCCAGGTCAGGAGCGCCCCTCCCTCTTCGCCAAGCACCGGATGAATGGCACGCTCCGCCGCCCACCGGTCAACGATGGCCGCGAACGTCGTATGGCCCTCATCCGCAAACATGACACGCTCCGTCTTTGCGCCAAAATCATACATGTCATAACAACCGGTTGACCACGTTCAACCAGCATCCATTCAGCCGCAAGCAGGCCCCGGGCAGCAACGGCTGGCGAGGTCCGCCGCGATCCATCATTCCCCTGGCGCAACGCCGTTCCAGGCCGCGGCCCCCTCCCGGCGAGCGTCAGCCGCGGCACGCGCGGGCTCCACCATCGCCGCCTCCGGCTTCGAACTCGATAATGTTTCCGAACGCCTCCTCCTTCGCCGCAACGAGACGCGCTGACGAAACCAGGGCCAGTCGCATCGCGCCATTCACGGTCACCGGCTCGCGCGGCCCGGTTGGCGGTTTGCGATACTTCTACATCTGCCCCGCGCTGCCGCGGGTCCGCCTTGCGCGAAGGAGGAATTGCGTGCCGTTCGCCACCGTTGGCGATCTGGACATCGCCTACGACATCGACGGGCCGGACGACGCCCCGGCCGTGCTCATGATCAACGGCCTCGGCGCCGATCACTCCGGCTGGTTCCTGCAGGCGCCGGTCATTTCGCAGGAGTTCCGCACCGTCACATTCGACAATCGCGACGTCGGCCTGACCGGACCCGGCGCAAACCCGCGGACCTACGGCATCCCCCAGTTCGCGGACGACGCGGCGGGTCTGCTCGATCACCTCGGCATCGCCCGCGCCCATATTGTCGGCGCATCGATGGGCGGCGCGATCGCGCAGGAATTCGCCCTCTCCCACCCGGAACGGACCCTCAGCGCGACCATCGTCTGCTCCTGGGCGAGAACGGACCCGTGGCTGGCCGAACTCTTCGGCGACTGGGAGCGCATTTTCGCCGCGCAGGGGCAACGCGCCTTTGCCCGCACCTCGTGGCTCTGGGTCTTCACGCACCGCTTCTACAATGCGCCCGGCAACCTTGACACCCTGATCGCCGGTCTCGACGCCAACCCGCGACCGCAAACCGCGGAGGAGTTCATCCGGCAATCGCAGGCAGCCATCTCCCATGATGTCCTCGCCCGCCTGCCGGAGATCGCCTGCCCGGTCAACATCATCGCCGGCGAGGAGGACCTGCTGACCCCCCTCCGCTTTTCGAAGGAGATGGCGGCCGCCATGCCGGATGCCCGGTTCACGGTCATGCCCGAGGTCGGCCACGGCATGTTCTGGGAGACCGTCGACCAATTCAACGAGCACGTCCTCTCCTTCCTCCGGTCGGTCGCCTGATCGACACGACGTATTGACGAAAGGCGCTCAGATCATGGCTCGCGAGATTCTCGGCTCCACCATCGTGTTCGCCCCCTTCGGCATCGATCAGGCGCTGGAGGGCCTTGCCGAGGCGGGGTACACCAACTGCGAAATCGGCGCGGTCAAGGGCTGGTTCGAGCACATCGACCCGGACACCGTTTCCGACGCCGAAATCGCCCGCATCGGCCGCAAACTCGCCGATCTCGGCCTCACCCCGGTCAGCCTCTCCGGCCACGCCCAGTTGCAGACCGAGGAGGGCGCCGCCCGCTTCGGCCGCGCCATCGACATCGCCGCCGCCCTCGGCATGCGCATCGTCAATACCTACACCGGAGACGCCGAGTCCGAGGCCGACCGCGAGGCCTGG
>CAIPGK010000809.1 GCA_903864575.1 uncultured Chloroflexota bacterium | reverse complement strand
GAACGTCACCCCCGGCCGGATCTTGAAGGTGTAGGTCAATCCGTCCGCGGAGACCTCGTAGCTCTCGGCGAGGCATGGGATGATGTCGAGCGTCCCGCCGTCGTACTGCAGGAGATTCTCGTAGACGGCGCGCCACAGGAGCGGCGACTGGCCGTCGAAGGAGACGTGCGGGTCGAGGGTGACCGCGTCCGCCCCGGACGCCACGACCAGCGTCGCGGCGTCCGCGGCCTCGCCCACCCGCGCGGTCAGCGGGGCGAGCGCGCCAAGCACGCCGACGGCGCCCGCCGCATGCAGCGTTTGCCGGCGGCTGAGCGGCCGCCGCCACAGGTAATCGATTGCAGATGCCGATTCGAACGTGCGGGACATCGGACGCTCCTGGGTTGTCGGCGATACGGCCATGGTGAATGCCAACGCCCGCCCGCCGCACCCGGCGCAATCTGACGGCGCGTCCACATCCCCGCTTGGTGGGCCCCGCAAGTACGCTACCACAGAACCACGTGCATGTCGCCGGACCGCTTCTTCCTCCGGAAGCGTCGTTCCCGGGGTTGCCGGAAGGACAGTCCGGAGGCCCTCCGCCGATGCATCCCCGCCGGCATGGGAGGCCGTCCCCGCGCAGGCCCGTCCTCAACGCTCGAGCAGCAGCGTCTCTTCCGGCAGCCAGCTCAACCAGCGCCGTTCTCCGCGCGCCACCTCTCCCGGGGTCATCCCCACCGGCAGCCTGGCCTGCAATCGCTGGCCCCCGGCGGTCACCGCCACGAGCCGGCTTACATCCCCGAAGTAGGCAAGGTCCTCGATCTCTGCCTCGACCGCCATCCGGCCCGGCTCCGGACGCTCTAGGCCGATCCTCACCCGCTCCGGCCGCACCGCCAGCGTCACCGAATCGTTTTCAGCGCCGACATCACCGGGTGCGGGAATGCGCACGGGGCCGAGTTCCGCCGCCACGCACTCGATCCAGCCCGCGCCGCGGGCGGCAATCGTCGCGTCGATCAGGTTGATGCGCCCGATGAACCCGGCGACGAACCGGGACGCGGGCCGCTCGTACAACTCCATCGGCGACCCGACCTGCTGCACCCGGCCGCCGTCCATCACCGCGATCCGGCTCGCGATCGAGAGCGCCTCGTCCTGGTCGTGGGTCACGATGATGAAGGTGATGCCGAGTTGCCGCTGCAGCCGCGCCAGTTCGAGCTGCATCGCCTCGCGGAGCTTGGCGTCCAGCGCGGAGAGGGGTTCGTCGAGCAGGAGCACTTTCGGGCGTTTCACCAGCGCCCGCGCCAGCGCCACCCGCTGCCGCTGGCCGCCCGACAACTGCCCGGGGCGCCGCTGCGCCAACTCGGCCAGCTGCACCAGCGCCAGCGCATCCATCGCCTGGGTCCGGCGCTCGGCCGCGGGCGCGCCGGTGACCATCAACCCGTATTCGACGTTTTCGACGACGCTCATATGGGGAAAGAGCGCGTAGTTCTGGAACACCAGGTTCACCGGCCGCCGGTTGGCGGGAAGACCGGTCATCTCCTCGCCGTCAATGGCGATCCGGCCCGAGCCCGGCTGCTCCAACCCCGCGATCATGCGCAGCAGCGTGGTCTTGCCGCACCCGGAAGGTCCGAGCAACGCGAAGAATTCGCCCCGCCCGATCGAGAGCGACACATCATCCACCGCCGGCCGCTCGCCGCCGAATTGCTTGCTCACCCGGTCGATTGTCAGGAAGCCCGTCATCGCCCGCCTCCGCTGCCGCCCTGCAGCCCCCAGCCCGGCGCGGTCGCCGCGCCCGCCCCCGTTTCAACGACCTGCGACGCCACCCCGGTGAACAGGAGATCGAGGATCGCCAGCACGGCGCCGAGTTCACCCGCCTCCTCGCCCAACGCGCTCGCGACCACCTGCAGCGACTCCGTCACCCGGAAGGGCGCCAGCGCGCGCAGCCGGTCGCGAATGGCCTCCGCCACCAGCGGCCCGCCAGTCACGCTCCCGCTCAGCACGACCAGGTCGGGCGAAAACATCGTGACCAGCGGGGAGAGCACCTCGCCGATCCGCCATCCAGCGCGCGTCAACAGCGCCGCCAGCGCCGGATCGCCCAGCGCTGCCCCGGCAATGATCTCCTCGACCGACCACGCTCCCCCCTTCAGCTCTCCGGCCTCCCGCTCGATCGCGCGAGCGGAGGCGACCGCTTCGAGACACCCCTGCCGCCCGCACGGGCATGGCGCTCCACCCGGGTCGACGACGACGTGTCCGATGTCGCCCGCCAGCCGGTTCCTCCCGAGATAGGGCTTCCCGCCGATCACCGCCGCCGCCCCGATCCCGGTATCCACGATCAGGTAGAGGTAGTCGGACTCCGCGAACCGGGCCGATCCCGGCGCGAGCCGCTCCGCGGCAGCGCGCATGCGCACGGTATCATCGACCGCGACCGCGTCGAACCCGAGCCGATCCACCAGCGCGTCGCGCAGCGGCACGCCGCGCCACCAGCCGCGCCAGGCCGGCTCCTCGCTCCACTCCAGCACGACCCCCTCGACCGGATCGACCACCGCGTAGAGCGCCAGTCCCAGCCCGATCGCCGCGTCATGCGACACCCCTGCCTGGTCGAGCAATCGCGCCGCAAAGGCGGCGAACGCATCGAGCGCCTCTCCCTCGGACCCGAAGCGCGGCAGCGGCTCGCTCAACCGGGCGACGGCCTCGCCCCGCAGGTTGGCCACAATGCCGCGTTGCTTGCCGCCACCAACCTCCATGCCGATCACCCACGGCCCGGAGCCGGTCAGCCGCAGCGATTCCGGCGGCCGCCCCATCCCGTCCGCGGGCTGCGCGTCCACGTCGATCAGCCCGGCCGCGATCAGGTCCGCCGTCAACCGGCTAACCTGGCTGATGCTGAGTCCCAGCAGTTGCCCAAGTTCTCCCCGGGTCAGACGCTGATTCCCGCGCAGGATCCGCAGCACGTCCCATTGCCGCGACGATCCCACGCGAGCGAGGGGGTTGATGGGCACCTGTTCCTCCGACCGCTTGCCCTTCGCGAGTTCCTTGCTATGATACAAGTTAGTCGGGAGCGGGCGACCCGCGCGGAATCCACCCGGAAGCTCCGGTCGCACGCCCCCCTGTCGCCAAAGCCCCGGAACATGCCGCCGGGTCCGGTTCGGGTTCAACGCAGGCCCGGCCGTCGCGCTAGGAGCCGATGATGACGTCCTTCTCTCGCCCGATTTCCCGCCGCGCCTTCACTGCCGGCATCGCCGCCTCCGGGCTCGCGCTCGCCGCGCCCGGCCTCACCCGGGCGGCGGACAAGGAGCTGCGCATTCTCACCTGGGAGGGGTATACGGAGCCGGCCTGGGTCGACCCCTTCAAGGCGGCGACCGGGGCCGAGGTCAGCATCGTCTACACCGGATCCGTCGACGAGATGTTCGCGAAGATGCAGGCCTCCAACGGCGCGGACTTCGACGTCGTCGCCTTCGACACCTCGGCGTTCGCCCGCTACATCGACGCCGGACTGATCCAGCCGCTCGACATGGCGAAGATTCCCAACGCCGCCAACATCATCCCTGCCTTCCAGGACGTCGAGCAACTCATGCGGGATGGCAAGACCTACGGCGTCCCCTTCGCCTGGGGCTCCCTGCCCCTGATCTACGATGCCGATGTCTTCCCCGAGGCGCCGGAATCGTGGGAAGTGATGTGGGACCCGCAGTACGAGCAGCAGATGAT
>CAIPGK010000808.1 GCA_903864575.1 uncultured Chloroflexota bacterium | reverse complement strand
GCAGTCCTGATGGATCCGCCCGCGCGGGGTGTGGCGCCAGCGGCAGGGATCTCCCTCGCGATTGCGGGAACGGGCGGACCCACAGCTGTTACATTGCCGCAAAAAGTCCATGATACCGTCCCGACAACGGGTCAATGTGCGTGCGCAGAGCCGAGGGATGTGGCGCGCACACGGGGCTGCGCGCATGGTCGCGCCCGCGTGGTCGTCATCACCCGCATCGGTGCGGCATCCCGGAACATCGCCGCGAACGACGCTGCACGGCCTGGAGAAATGGCCCGAAAAATGGCCCGGTCCGGCCATGTCGCACGCGGCTCCGAACGTCCATCATGAACGCATGAACGCACGAACGCACGAACGCACGAACGCACGAACGCACGAACGCACGAACGCACGAGGGCGAAACGCGCCGCGCCGCGCCGCGGCAGGGCGAAGGAGTGAACGATGAAACGACCGGGTAGGGCCACACCGCGCCGTGTGGCGATCGCGCGCGGGCTGCTGGTAGTGGCGGCGCTGGCGCTGCTGCCGCTGTCGGGGCTGCTGCCCGGACCGCGGCCGGTTGCCGCGCAGCCAGCCGCGCAGGACTCGCTCTGGGCCGGCGTCGGTCTCACCTACGGGGCGTGCGCGAATCCGTCGTCGCCGGCGTCGCTGGCGGGGTGCTTCAGCGCGCCGGCGAGCATCGGGACCGGCGACATCGACGCGGTGGCGACGGATGGCGTCAACGTCTACTTCGCGACCGCGCAAAATGGCGGATACAGTTGCCCCATCGCGGACCTGGGAGCGAATTGCACCCACATCATGGCTGGCGCCTGGTCGAGCGGCAAGGTGAAGTCCCTCGCGGCCTCCGGTGGCTACCTCTGGATCGGGCAGGACAACGGGCAGATCTACCGGTGCGCGGCGAACATCCCCTATGGAAACCAGGGCAGCATGCCCAGCGGCTGCGCCCTGCTGGACAACGCCGGGCAGCGGAGCGTCGATTCGCTGCTGCTGGCGAACGGCAGGCTGTACGCCGGGCTTGCGAGTTACGGGAGCTCGTCGGGCAAGCAGGGGATCCTGTGGAGCTGCGACCCCGACACGGTGAACGCCTGCGAAAACCTCGATACGTACGGCATCACGACCGCGAATTCGCTGGCCGCTGGCGGTGGCTACCTCTGGGTGGGGCTCAACAAATGGATCGTGTGGCGCTGCGACCTCAACGCGGCCAATGCCTGCGCCACCTGGGGGCAATCCACCGGGAGCTCGGTGAGCGGCGTCTCCTACGACGGTCAGGCGACGCTCTACGCATCCCTCGAGGGCACCCAGGGCGTGATCTGGGCCTGCGCGATCGCGGCCGCCAACCAGTGTTCGAACGTGCGCCAGAACGTGTACGGGACGTCAGTGGCAGCGGGCGCCGGGGGCGTCTTCTCCAGCACGACGACGAGCCTGAACTTCGGGACGAGCGCCTTCACCGCGGCCTCCAGCAACCTGGACCAGGCGAAGCTCCTCTACGTTCCCGCCGAAGGGGTGACCGGCGTGGGCGGCGTGTCGGTGGCGCTGCAGGGCGGCAAGTGGACCGAGAAGCTCGGCAAGCGTTGCGCGAAGGGCGGCAAGGGCCTGAACGGCAGCGTGCAGGTGACAGGACCGGGCGGCCACGACAAGACGGTGGCGGTGAATCTCTGCGCCCTGGCGAAGGGCGGCAGCGTCAAGGAAACGTTCGACCTGCTGGACCCGGGAACCTATACGGTGAAGGCAGCGACGACGAACTGGAAGAAGCGGTTCGGCGGGAGCGGGTCGGTCACGGTCCAGCCAGACCAGACCGGCGCGGTGAAGGTTCGGCTCAAGGGGCTGCACCGGTAACCGACCGGCGGCATCGAGCGAGGGCAGTGAAGTGAGGAGCATCACGATGACGGGCAAACGGCGATTCGGCACGATCGCGCGGGGATTGCTGGTGGTGGCGGCGCTGGCGCTGCTGCCGCTGGCGGGGCTTGGGCTGGGGCAGGGGCCGCGGACGGTCGTCGCGCAGGCGGCCGCGCAGGATTCCCTGTGGGCAGGAAGCATAGCCGGTTATGTGGCGTGCGCGAATCCGTCGTCGCCGTCGTCGCTGGCGGGGTGCTTCAGCAGCTATCTCCCATTCGTTTCCAACGAGTCCTTTCCTACGGTGGCGACCGACGGCGTGAACGTCTACTTCGCGACGGAGCTGACCGGCGGGTACAGCTGCCCGATCGCGGACCTGGTACCGAATTGCTCGAGGACCTTTATCGGACCGTTCCCGGGTGGCGGCTCGGTCGCTGTGACCGCCATCGCGGCGGCCGATGGCCAGGTCTGGATCGGGCAGGACGACGGGCAGATCTTCCGCTGCTCGGCAACCATCCCGTTTGTGCAAAACCCGTCGCAACTTCCCAGCGGCTGCGTGCTGCTGGACGATGCCGTGGAGCGGAGCGTCGATTCGCTGCTGCTGGCGAACGGCAGGCTGTACGCCGGGCTTGGGTGGGCTGAGAGGAACCAGCAGAAGAATGGCATCCTGTGGAGCTGCGATCCGCAGGCCGTGAACTCCTGCGAAAACCTCGATCTCTACGGGGATACGACGGCGAACTCGCTGGCCGCGGGTGGCGGCTACCTGTGGGCCGGGCTCGACAACGGGATCATCTGGCGCTGCGACCTCAACGCGGTCAACGCCTGCGCTGACTGGGAGAGCGCCGGGTACCCGGTCGAGTCCATCTCCTACGACGGCGAGGGGACGCTGTATGCGGCGATCCAAGGCAAGCGCAACTCCGTCGGCACAGGTGTGATCTGGTCCTGCCCCGTCGCGGCCGCCGACCGGTGCTCCAGCGTGCTGAGCAACGTGAATGGGGCTTCGGTGGCGGCGGGCGCCGGGGGCGTCTTCTCCAGCACGTGGACGGGTCTGAACTTCGGGACGAGCGCCTACACTGCGGCCTCCAGCAACCTGGACCAGGCGAACCTGCTCTACGTCCCCGCCGGGGGCGTGACCGGCGTCGGCGGCGTCTCGGTGGCGCTGCAGGGCGGGAAGTGGGCCGACAAGCTCGGCAAGCGCTGCACGGCGCGCGGCAAGGGCCTGAAGGGCAGCGTGCAGGTGACAGGACCGGGCGGCCACGACAAGACGGTGGCGGTGAATCTCTGCGCCCTGGCGAAGGGCGGCAGCGTCAAGGAAACGTTCGACCTGCTGGACCAGGGGACGTACACGGTGAAGGCGGCGACGACGAACTGGAAGAAGCGGTTCGGCGGGAGCGGGTCGGTCACGGTTGACCCGGACCGGACCAGCAAGGTGAAGGTGCGGCTGACCCGCTCCGGAGCAGGAAAGTGAGGAGCGGCATGGGCATGACGATGGGCAATCGACGCATGGGAGCCATCGCGCGCGGGCTGCTGGTAGTGGCGGCGCTGGCGCTGCTGCCGCTGGCTGCGCTGGTGCAGCCCCTGCGGCCGGTCGCGGCGCAATCGGCCGGGCAGGATTCCCTGTGGGCTGCGTCGTCCTACGCCATCGGGGCGTGCGCGAACCCGTCGTCACCGGCCGCGCTGGCGGCGTGCTTCGGAGCGCCGTCCGGCACGCAGAACGTGCAGGTCCTGTCCGCGGCGACCGACGGCGTGAACGTCTACTTCGCCGGATGGGGCGGCGGCCTGAGTTGCCCGATCGCCGGTCTGGCGTCGAACTGCACCCACATCATGGCCGGCAGCTGGCCGCCGCGGTACAACTGCCCGTTGAGCAAGAACAAGCCTTGCGACGTCAACAACGTCAACGCGCTGGCGGCGGCGAACGGCCAGATCTGGCTCGGGCAGACAACCGGGGAGATCTATCGCTGCCCGGCGAATCTTCCCTATGTTTCCCAGAACAAGAGCCCGTCGCAATGCGTCCTGCTGGACGATGCGGGCGACCGCCCCGTCACCTCGTTGCTGCTGGCGAACGGCAGGCTCTACGCGGGTCTGGGATGCTACGACAGCTGCGTCGAGAACCGGAAGCAGGGGTTGCTCTGGAGTTGCGATCCCACGACGGCGAATGCCTGCTCCACCCTCGACAGCTACGGAGAAACGACGGCCAATTCGCTGGTGGCTGGCGGCGGCTATCTCTGGGCCGGGCTCGACAACGGCATCGTCTGGAAGTGCAACCTGAATAGCCAGAATGCCTGCGACAACTGGGCCAACCTGAGCGCGTCCGTGAACTCGATCTCCTATGACGGGCAGGCGACGCTCTACGCCGCGATCGGGAGCACCAAGGCAACGGACCGCAACGGCTCGATCCTGTCGTGCTCAACCAGCCAGTCGAGCACCTGCGGCAATGTCCTGACGGGCATCAATGGACTCTCGGTCGCGGCTGGCGCCGGCAGCGTCTTCTCCAGCTCCATCCTCTCCTTCGGAGCGAGCCCGTTCACCGCCGCCAGCCCCATGTATGGTCCCCTGCTCTACCTGCCGGCGGAAGGCCCGGCCGGCGTCGGCGGCGTCACGGTGAAGATGAGCGCCGGGAAGCCGGGCAACCAGCTCGAAAAGCGCTGTCAGGCAAGCAGGAACCCGAAGGCGGCGGTCACGGTCGAGGGCCCGCACGGCGTCTCGAAGACCATGAAGGTCGGCGCGTGCGGCCTGGCGAAAGGCGGAACTGTGACGCGGACCTTCGATCTGCTCGACCCCGGCGCCTACATGGTGACGGTGACGGCCGGGAAGCACCGCGGGCAGGCCAGCTTCACCATCGAGGAAAACGCGACCAGGCAGGTGAACCTGAACCTGAAACGGGGCACGACAGGCGGCTGATCGCCGATCGAAGGGATGTGGACCATGGCGATGATGACGGGGACTACCGGGATTTCCGCGCGGCGCGGGCAGGCCATTGCACGGGGAGCGCTCGTGCTGCTGGCGATGGTGCTGCTGCCACTGGTGGCGACATTGCAGACGCCGCGGCCGGGCGCGGCCCAATCGACGGGGCAGGACTCCCTGTGGGCGGGTCACGGCTCGCGGCTCGCGGCGTGCGCGTCGCCCTCGTCGGCGGCCTCGCTGGCGGGGTGCTTCAGCGCGCCGACGAACCTCGGCAATTCGGCCGGCGCGATCTGGGCGGCGGCGGCCGACAGCGTCAACGTCTACTTCGCGACCCAGCAGGATGGCGCGTGGAGTTGCCCCATCGCGGATCTGGGAGCGAACTGCACGAACATCATGGCCGGCCCGTGGCCCGGGAGGTCGGGCGCCACCGTCACGTCGCTGGCGGCGGCCGATGGCCAGATCTGGTTCGGGCAGACGGACGGGAACATCTACCGCTGTCCCGCGAACATCCCCTACTCCAACAAGTCCACCGTGCCCGGCGGCTGCGTGCTGCTGGACGCCGCCGGGACCCGCGCCGTGGAATCGCTGCTGCTGGCGAACGGGCGACTCTACGCCGGGCTTTCGAGCTACGGGACGGAAGAGAAGAAGCAGGGCATCCTCTGGAGCTGCGATCCGCAGGCGGTCAACTCCTGCGAGAACCTCGACTACTACGGCCAGACCTGGGCGACGTCCCTCGTCGCCGGTGGCGGCTACCTCTGGGCCGCGCTCGAGAACGGCATCATCTGGCGGTGCAATCTCGACGCGGCAAACGCCTGCGCGAACTGGGAAACGGCCGGGAACTCGGTGTCCTCCATCTCCTGGGATGGGCAGGGCACGCTGTACGCGGCGGTCCAGGGCAAGAAGGGCGTGGTGTGGTCCTGCCCGGCCGCATCCGCCAACCAGTGCTCCAGCGTGATCGGCAACGTGAACGCCTATTCGGTGGCGGCTGGTTCGGGAAGCGTCTTCTCCAGCACGGCGGACGGCCTGAACTTCGGGACCAGCGCGTTTGCGCAAGCCTCCAGCGACCTGCATAGCGCCGTCCTCCTGTACGTGCCCGCCGAGGGCGCGCCGGGCGTCGGCGGCGTTTCGGTGACGGTGCGCGGCGGGAAGTGGACGGAGCGGCTGGGCAAGCGCTGCTCGTCGGGCGGCAAGGGCCTGAAGGCGACCGTGCAGGTTACCGGCCCGCATGGCCTGGACAAGACGCAGGTGGTGAACCTCTGTGGGCTGCGGGCGAGCGGCAGCGTGAAGAAGACCTTCACCATGCTGGACCCAGGCGAGTACACGGTGACGGCGTGGACGAAGAAGTACGCCGGGAGCGGGTCGTTCACCGTCGAACCGGACCAGACCGGCATGGCCAAGGTGCGGCTCACCCGTGCCGGGGCCGGGAAATGAGGAGCGTGATGTTGATGACCAATCGACGAACCGGGCTGATCGCGCGGGGGCTGGTGGTGGTGGCGGCGCTGGTGCTGCTGCCGCTGGCGGCGCTGCTGCAAACGCCGCGGCCAGGGGCCGCGCAGGCGGCCGCGCAGGATTCCCTGTGGGCGGCTTCCAGCACTGGCGCCGTCGGAGCGTGTCTGTCCCCGGGAACGGCGGCGGCGCTGAGCGACTGCTTCCAGTCGGCGGCGAGCACCTGGGCCGGGGGCGAGGCAACCGCCGCCGCCACTGATGGCGTGAATGTCTATTTCCTCAGCCAACTGAACGGCGCGCTGAGCTGTCCGATCGCGGACCTCGGCGCGAACTGCACCCGGATCATGGCGGGACCGTGGCCCCAGAGCTACACCTGCTCAGACACCGCGTGCTCGCCCAACAATGCCGTGTACGCGCTGGCGGCGGCGGACGGCATGATCTGGATCGGGCAGCAGAACGGCGACATCATCCGCTGCCCGTCCGACCTGGCCTACGTGGAGCAGGGCGCCATGCCCAGCCAGTGCGAGGTGCTGGACGACGCCGGACAACGCCCGGTGATGTCGCTGCTGCTGGCGAACGGCAGGCTGTACGCCGGGCTCAAGAACTACGGGACGGAACAGAAGAAGCAGGGCATCCTGTGGAGCTGCGATCCGCAGGCGGCCAACTCCTGCGACAACCTCGACACCTACGGAAAGACCTACGCGGCGTCGCTGGCCGCTGGGGGCGGCTACCTCTGGGCGGGGCTCGAGAACGGCATCATCTGGCGGTGCAATCTCGACACGGCGAACGCCTGCTCCACCTGGGAGACGGCGGGTAGCCCGGTCATCTCCGTCTCCTACGACGGGCAGGGCACCCTCTACGCGGCGGTCACTGGCGACAACGGCGTGATCTGGTCCTGCCCGACCGCCTCCGCCAACGGCTGCAGCGACGTGCTGTCGAACGTCTCCGGGGTGTCGGTGGCGGCAGGCGATGGGAACGTCTTCTCCAGCACGGGAGGCGGCCTGTACTTCGGGAGCAGCCAGTTCACCGGGGCCTCCGGCCAGTTCGATGCCAGCCAGGTGCTCTACCTGCCCGCGGGAGGCCCCACGGCGGTCAGCGCAGCCGACGTGATGGTGAGTGCCGGGAAGTGGGGGATCAAGCTGGATCACCGGTGTGACCACCGCGGCAGGAACCCGAAGGCGACCGTCACCGTGCGCAATCGGGACGGCGTCGTCAAGCGCCAGAACATCGGGCTGTGCGAGTTGCGGGACGCGGCGACGGTCACCCGGGCCTTCAATCTCCTGGATGCGGGCACGTACCGGGTCGAAGCGCGGACGAAGAAGTACGCCGGGAGCAGGCGGTTCACGGTCGAGCAGAACCAGACCGGGCAAGTGAGCGTGCGGATGACCCGGGCGGGATCGGCGAAATGAGCGGTGGGCAGGGGTGCGTCGGGGAAGCGATGGCCACGCACCACCGCCAGCCGTGCCTGATCGCGCTGGCGGCGCTGGTGGACACGCCGCAGCAGCGGGCCAGTTGCAGGCCGGCGCGGTTCCCCGTGGGTCAGGATCGGAAATGTCAAAGCCGCCATGCGAACATCGCCTGTGGCGCGGCCAGGCGGCACGCTGACCGAGTGACCGAGTGACCGAGTGACCGAGTGACCGAGTGACCGAGTGACCGAGTGACCGAGTGACCGAGTGACCGAGTGACCAACTGACTGGCGTTCGGCACCGTTCGCGGCGCCATCGCCCGCATGTTTGGCGGCACGATCCGGCGGCCCCCGCCGAAGCGGGGGCCGCTGGCGTTCAGGCCACGGCATGCTGGTTTCCCGCGTCGTGCGTCCATCGCTCGCGCGGACCATCGCCGGCCGCGCCTGCGTTGCGCCATCGTCAGGCCCCAAGGACCGGGGGCGGCCCGCCGCGGCCCGCGCCACCCGGCGTTCCTTGCGCCGGGGACGAGGGGTTCACGCACGGGCTGTCAGGAGAAGGGATACCAGCCCAGATCTCCGCCGTGGCCGTTGCCGTGGTCGCCGGGATGGTGATCGCCCCGGTTCAGATCGCCGCCGCGCGGGCCGTTGTCATTCGGATTGTGACCGGCGCCGAGCACGCACACCGGGTGCTGCGGGACCTTCGCGCAGAACTCCGCGATCGTTCCCCACGCCTGCAGATCGCCAGCCTCCCCCGAGAGACGGGACCATTCGAAGGTGAGCAATTCGTTCATCGACGCACCTCTGAATCGCTCAAGAATCAGGCGATTCATGGACATCAACCATAACACATGCAAAAAACCCGGCGGCCTCCACCCGGGGAGCCGCCACCCGCCATACTTGTCGTGTGGCGAATCAGGTCAGACCCACGGGTCGTTGCATCGCCATCCTGCCGCGCCACCGCGCCACCGCGACGCTCTGGAGCCATGACGTGCCCGAAGCCCCGCCGATCCTGCCCACCCTCGCGCCACCGAAGCGGCTCTTTCGGCTTGTTGCCGGAACCGGTCCCGGGGAAAACCCCCTCGCCCTCGCCCCGGATCGCGCCGACGGGCTCTTCGATGACCCCGGCGCGTGGCGGTCGCTGCACCTGTACGCCACCCGCCGGGGCGCGCTCGCCGACGCCCTCGCGACGGGGCAGGGGATTTCGCCGGGATGGGCCATGGCCGACCTGCGCTGTGACGACCGCCGTCCCTTTCTCGACGCCCGCGACCCCGCCGCGTTGCCGCCAGACCTCGCCGCGCTCGCCGCTGCGGGAGGATGGCGGGCCCTCATCGAGCGGGCGGACGACGCGGGGCTGGCCGGAGTCGCGATTCCCGTGCCCGCCGCGCCGACGCAACTCCTCTTCGCCCTGCTCGATCCCGCATCAGCCCGCCTGCTCGCCCCTCCCAAGCCCATCTCCCCGCACGACCCTGACCTTCGCGCACTGACGCGCCTCAATCACGGGAGCCATCCATGACCATCGCCCGCATCAGCCGCCGCGATCTCGCCATCGCCATGACCGCGTCCGGCGCGATCCCTCCCGCCGCCGGGATGGCCGCCGCTGCCGCGTCCGGCCCGGAGCCGGCCGGGGTCACCTATCCCCGCACGATCTCGTGGTCCGGATTCACGTGGTCGGTCAAGGAGTCCGGGAACAGCGCGGTCGGGCCGGGCGGGAACCGGTTTTCCGCCGCAACGCGCGCCGTCCGGGTGGATGCCGCGGGCGTGCTGCGTCTCCGGATCGAGCGGCGGCGCGGGTTCTGGCGCTGCGCCGAGATCGTGGCCGAGCCAGCCGGGGCATTCGGTTACGGGGTGTACGAGTGGACGCTCGCCAGCCCGGTCAAGGCCATCGCGCCCCATGCCATCCTCGGGCTGTTCACCTGGGACAACACGTCCAGCGCACAGGCCAACCGGGAGATCGACGTGGAGCTTGGCCGCTGGCCGAACAGCCCCGGCTATCCGAACGCCTCGTTCACCGTTCAGCCGTACACCCACCGCGGCAACACCCACCCGTTCCCGATCCCCGGCGCGGCGCGGCCGGTGACGGTCGGGTTCACCTGGAGCGCGGGGCAGGTCGTTTTCAAGGCCGCGCGCGGCGGGTCGCTTGTCCCGGCCGATTCCGCGCTGGTCATCGACACATGGACCCGTCGCACCGCCGACGTGCCCGCTCCCGGCAACGAACAGCCGCGCATCAACCTCTGGCTGCCCGACGCGCTGCTGCCGGTGAAGGGGAAGCCGATCGAGGTTGCCCTCTCGGCGTTCCGGTTTACGCCGTTGCCATAGTGCCCGCAGGCCGGGAAGGGCGGCATGTCAGGCCACGCCTCCGGCAGGGGAAGCACGGTCACCGTCGGAGCAGGAGCAGGCGCGTGGTCGGCCCGGCTGGGTCCGGGGCCGAAGCGGCCCCGGACCGAGACCCGATCGGGCCAGTTAATCCGGCAACTTGCACACACCGCTGATGCACGCCGCGCCGGTGTCGCAGCAGTCTCCCGCGTTCACGCAGCCGCTCTGACTGACGGAAACGCAACAGATGGTGGGGTCCCCGGCGACACCGACACCGGGATAGTTCCGGCTCTGGCAAGCGCCCGCGCAGCACACGTCCGAGACGATGCAGACTGCGCCGAGGGCCTTGCAGGTGGAGGCGCAGACGCCGGCGATGCAGTCGACGGAGCCTGTTGGTCCGCAGCAGTCGCTGGCGGCGTTGCAGCCGGATTCGCTGATCGCCAGGCAGCAGGTTGCGGCCGGGGCGCCGCGCCCGGATCGGCCGGTCGAGACCTGGGGCCCGCCGCAGGTGCCGGCGCAGCAGGTGTCGGCGCCGGTGCAGACCGCGCCAAGCGCCACGCAGGGGTCGCCGCAGACGCCGCCGATGCAGATCATCTTCGTGCCGCAGCAGTTGCGGTCCTCGCTGCAGGACTGGCCGTTGCTCCGGCAGCGGCAGCGGCCCTTGCGGTCCTTGTTCTTGTTGCCGAGGCCGATGTCGCAAATGCCGGTGCAGCAATCCTTGTCCTTGCGGCAGATGTTGTCCTTGCGGGCAGGGCCGCAGGCGCCCTCGGGGCTGGGGCGTTTGCGCCCCGTGCCCGCTGCCGGCGCGGCGGCGGTCAGCGCGCCGATGAGAGAGGCGAGTCCCGCCCGCCGGGAGCGGCTGGATCCGAGCAGTCGGGTCAATCGGTCGAATGATGCCTGGTCCATGGTGTCGTCCTGCTCCTGCGCGTGAATACACGGCCACATCGGTTGGTCTGATCTGGCGCGCATGGTACGACGATTCCTTGCCGGTGTCAGCCGGGTATGCTGGCCGGTTCAGGCCATTCCTGCGGCAGGTCCGCAGAGACTACAACGGGGTGCAGGTTCCTACTGAGCATTCTGGCGCAATGCCTCCGCAGCAGTCGCTGCTGTTGGAGCAACTGCCGCCCTGGGGAACGCAGCAGACCTCGATGCCCGCGGGGGCGATCCGGTTGGCCTGCCCGCAAGTGCTGTTGCAGCAGGTGTCGCCGAAGCTGCACGTCGTTCCGATGGCCTTGCAGGCCTCGGCGCACACGCCGGCCACGCAATCCACCGGACCGGCGCCTCCGCAGCAATCCCCGGCGGCCTTGCAGCCCGATTCGCCGATCGCCAGACAGCAGACCGGCGACGCGAGGCCGCGCATCGCCGGCTTCGCCGAATCGCAGGACCCGGCGCAGCAGGCTGTCCCGTTGCCGCAGGTCTCGCCGAGATTCGTGCAGGCGCTTCCGCACACGCCGCCGACGCAGATCATGCCCTGCTGCTTGCGGGAGCAGCAGTCGACGTCGGTGGCGCAGGGCTCATTGCGGCGCGAGCAGCGGCAACGGCCCATGCCGTCCTTGTTGGTCTTTCCCGCCCGCATGTTGCAGCGGCCGTTGCAGCAATCGCTGTCCTTCGTGCAGGCGCTGGTCTTGCGCGTGCCGCACTGGCCGGCTTCGCCAGGGCCAGCCGCCGCCGCAGGCACTCCAATGGCGGCCGCGAGAACGGCGGCGATGCCGGCCCGTCGGGATGTCGCCGCGCCCAGCACGACCGCGAATCGATCGAATGCGCCGTGAGTCATCCTGCGTCCTGCCCTTGCCGGTCGCGCCATGCCGCGGTTCAAGCTGAGTGATTGCATGGTACGACAATGATCGGGAACCCGCGACCGGCAGGCACGAACCAGCCGGCCGGGGTGTCAGCATGGCGCCGGCCGCCGGTCGGCGGTTGTGCACATCTCCACGGAAACGGCGGCCCGCCCGCGGTTCTGCCCGCAGCGAACGGGAGCGGCCACATCGGCCGCCCCCGTCCGCGAAATGCTCGTGATGCCTTGTCCCGCGCGAGAAGGCGCAGTTGGGCACGCCGGCCCAGGTCGATCCGCTGTCGATGGAAACCGAGCACTGGTCGGTCGAGCCGACGTTGTTCTTCACGCGGCCTTCGGCCCCGGTAATGGTCCAAATCGCGGGCATTCTCCCGCCGCGACGATCTCATGATTACGACCGGCGCCGCGCGGAAAGCGCGGCGCCGGGAGACATGGATGTTCGGGATTTCGCTAGAAGACGCAGTTCGGGACGCCGGTCCAGGTTGTGCCGTCGTTGGTGGTGATGGCGCACTGGTTGGTTGCGCCGACGTTGTTCGACACCCGCCCCGGCGCGCCGGTAATCGACCAAAGGTACGTGGGATCCGCGCTCAGGACCGCGATGCCGCTGCCATAGTCGGCCGTGTTGCCGGTCACCTTTGTCGTGCCGGTCAGGGTGACGTTGACGTCTTCCCCGGCGGTCGAGCTGCCCGGTTCGAGGAGGATGCCGCCGCCCGCGCCGTCCGCGGCGGTGAGGTTGCTGTCGATGAGCGTGTTGGCGATCGTGAGATTGACGCTCGTGTTCGCGTAGATCGCGCCGCCCATGGAGCCGCCGTTGTTGATGAACGTGGACCCGTTGATCGTCGCGTTGGTCCGGTACAGGTAGACGGCGCCACCCTCGTAGGTCGGGGTTCCGGGGTAGCTGTCGCCTGCCTGATTGTGATCGAAGAGGCTGTTGTTGATGGTCAACTGGCTGCGATAACTGTCGCCGTAGCCCTCGGCGATGATCGCGCCGCCGCCTTCGTAGCTGTAGTTGTTCTTGAAGGTGCAGCCGTTCACGGTGACATCGGCCCAGTAGAGTTGCATGGCCGAGTAGCTGTCCGAATCGAAGTAGTCGCGGAGAATGCAGTCGGTGGCCGTCAGCGTGCCCCGGACCTTCGGCGTTGAGTTGTAGTCGCCAGCCACACTGACGAGCGCATAGCTCGGATTTCCGTCCTTCCCATAGAACTCGAGACTCGTGAGCGTCGCGGAGTACGCGCCGTCGATCCGGAAGACGTACGAGGGGCTTCCCGAGGTGCTCGTCCACTGCACGCGGCCCGCGCTGCCGCAGCGGCGGAAGGTCATATTGTCCTTGGCGGCCGTCGAGTCCATCTCGACCGTCTCGTCATACTTGCCCGGCGCGATGGAGATGACGGACCCCGAGGGCAGGTTGTCGAACGCCCCCGTGATGGT
>CAIPGK010000807.1 GCA_903864575.1 uncultured Chloroflexota bacterium | reverse complement strand
GCGGACGCCCCCGATGACGAGGAAGGCGGTACGTTCGGCGATGGCGTCGGTGGCGGCGAAGGTGAGCGCGCCGCCGTACTCCGAGAAGGAGGCGTCCGCCCGGACGGCAGCGGCGGCCGCGCCGGGAGCGCCGGACGCGGGCCCGGGGCGAAGGAAGGCGGAGGAAGCGACCAGCGAGGCCGCGACCGCGTTCGCCGAGCCCGCCCGGTCCGCGGCGGCGGCCGATCCGGCCCCTGCCGGGCTGACCCCGTCGTCGGCGGCGAGCCCGATGCCGATCGAGACGCCCTCGACGGTTGCGTTGGCTCCCGCCCCGCGGCCGCCGGTGGTCAGCAGCGCGAGCGGTCGCCAGGTGACGCCGGAGAGGGCCACCGCGGCGGGGGCAGATGGCTTGGCGAGGGTCCCGGTCAGTCCGACGAGGTCGGGACCGCCGAGGAGCAGCACCTGCGCCCCGAATCCGGCGGCAGGCGCAGCCGTCGTCGCCCGGAGGCTGATCCCGTTGGCGGTGAACCCGGTCACCTGCGCCTGGGCGATCGCCGTTCCCGCGCCGTCGGTGCAGGAAAGGACGCTGCCGGTGACCAGCCTCGTCCGCGCCTGCGTGGGATCGGCTCCATTCGGGGAGAAGGTCGAAAGTCCCCATTGCGCGGTCACCGAACTCCCTGCCGCCGCCCCGATGCCGAGATTGGCCCCGCCGGGCTGGAACGGCAGGAAGATGGCGAGCTTCGGGGGAAAGGGGGCGCCGGCAATGGAGAACGTGCCGGTCGCCCGGGGGATCGCGACCCGGGCAGTCCATGCCTGCACGTCGCCGCCGATGGCGAGGAAGGCGATCTGCTCGAGGCCGCCGTCGTTCCGCGTCCAGTCGAGCTCGAACCAGGCGTCGCCGACACGGGCGAGCACGGCGGAGGACGCGGGTTCGCCGGTGGTCGACGCCGCGGTCGAGGGGACGACGAACGCGGATTGCGGGCCGCCGGCCGTGTCGCCCGCCTGGGCGCCGTCCCGGATGGCGGCGGTGCGGCCGAGGGTCTGCAGCTGTCCTCCGGGCGCGGCGGCGAGGACCGCGGCGCTCCCGCGGACGGAGGGGCGGCTCGCGGTGGTCGAGGTGGCTCCCGAGGCGAGCAGGATCACCGCGGCCGGCCGCAATCCGGGCGTGGCGATCTGCTGCGCTCCGGTCGAGGCGCGTTTGATGAAGAGACCGGCGAAGGCGCCCACTGCCATCGGGTCAGGCCAGTTGCACCGTCAGGCTGGCCGCCTGAAAGGTGGGTTTGCCGTCCCCGGCGACGACCGGACGCGGGCTGGCGAGCGCGCCGGTGAACAGGAGATTGCCGCCGGTCGCGGCGTCCCAGAGCGCGAAATGGGTCAGGTTCGCCCGGGCGGCCCAGTCGCCCGTGGGCTGCGGGAACTCGATCTGGGCCGTGTTGGTGACCTGCCAGGCCACTCCTCCCGTGACCTGCGAACCGGCCCACGTTCCGGTCGCCGCCCGGGCGTAGCCGCCGCCCGAGGGCACCTCGGTGGCCTGCCACGCGGCGGTCGTTTCGGCCGCTGGCGCGCTGGTATGCAGGCTGACCCAGATACCCGCCGGACGCGGCAGGCTCGCGGCGCCCCCGACGTTGAACAGGTACTCGATGACCGCCTTTTCGACGTAGTCGCTTGCCGCGCTCATGACAGAT
>CAIPGK010000806.1 GCA_903864575.1 uncultured Chloroflexota bacterium | reverse complement strand
GGCCGCCCCGCCGCCAAGTTGGCTTGAGGGGCTCAGTGACCGCCGCCGCAGCCGCCGCAACCGTGGGAGGTTCCCTCGTTGCCGCCAGCGTTGAAGGAGTGTCCGCAGGCGCAACCCGAAACGGCGTTCGGATTGTGAACGGTGAAGCCTCCGCCCATGAGCGAGTGGACGTAGTCGACTTCGGCTCCCTGCAGATACATGGCGCTGAAGTTATCGACAAGCAGGCGAACGCCCTCGCTCTCGATGACTTCGTCGCCCTCCTCGGCGGACTCTTCGATGGTCATCCCGTACTGGAGCCCCGAGCAACCGCCCGGAGCGACAAAGACCCGAAGCCCTGCCTCAGGCGTGCCCTGTTCGACGAGGAAACCCTGAAGCTGCTTCACAGCCTCCGGGGTAATGGTGATCATATCGTCAAGACCTCCGTGCCCGGTCGCAACGTGGATGCCGCCCGGGGTGCGTAATCCTTCCCATAGGATAGTGGGTGTTTCGGTCCTGTCAAGCGTCAGCGCCACACTCCGCCAATCAGGCGAACAGGACGGCAGCTCGCTCATTGATCATCTGCTCCACCTGACCCTTGAATGGGAGGAGCATCATCGGCACATCGGCGACCACATCGACCGACGTATCGGTGACCTGAAACTGGACGCTGACGTTGAAGCCGGCAGCCTTGAGGCTGACGGTTCCGGTTGAGCCGTTCCACTCCTCGTGGAGATCGGAGAACTGCCCGGCGTATTGCGTCTTGGCGGCCTCCGCGGCCTGCTGGAGGCGGCGCGTGGCCTCGGCCTGACCAAGAGACTGGGGGATCGTCATGTTGATCTTCGGCATGTCGGCTCCTTCGAAGATTTCGGCATCCGCTGCCGATTGACGCGGTTGCACCTGGTGAGAGAACGCCTCACCCGGCGTTGCGGTTCCGTGGTCGCTGCCGATCAGGCAGGCAAACGGGCGGGGAAGGCCCCCGCCCGTCAGTAGCAGGACACTCCGCCTAGAGCGCGACGATCGCCAGATCCACGCTTTCGCGCTCCTCCGGCGGCGTTAGCCGGAAGTGATCCATTGTGAGGCACTCGGTCGGGCACCAGTCGACGCAGAGACCGCAGCGGATACATGCCCGCTCATCGATCACCATCGCCGCCGCGTGCGGCCCAAGCTCTCCCCGCGCCATCGCCGCAAGTTCCTCGTCATTGTCGATCGAGTGAATGCGGTCGAGCGAGATCATCTCGATGCAGTGTTGCGGGCACACATCGCCGCACGAGTTGCAGAGGATGCAGCGGTTGCCGTCGATGAAGATGTTCAACTGGCACTGCAGGCAGCGCTTGGCTTCCTCGAACCCGATGGGCTTGGTGTAGCCAATTTCGACTTCGAGCGTGGTGTCGCCGGTGTAGATGCCGCGAGCATCGATGGGCAGACTTGGCATCATCTGGCGACCAACGCCGGTGTAGTCGTCGCCCCAGACAAGGCGGCGACTCATGGCGGTGAGGCTCCACTCGGCGATGCCCTCGGAGACCAGCGGGTTGGGGGTCGCGATGTACTCAGTCGGGATCCGGGTGATTTCCATCTCCTTGACCTTCGGCCGGGCTCCGCGCAGCGCCGTGTCGATATAGTCGGCGACGCGCTTGCCCTCGCCAATGGAGGAGATGAAGTTGGTCGGGTTAACCACGTAGTCGCCCGCGGCCCAGACGTTCGGCAACTGGGTCTTGAGGTTCTGGTCGAGCAGGGGAACCCCACGCCGGTCGGTTTCGACCGTGACGCCATTCAGCAGGGTATTGTCCTGTCGTTGGCCGATGGCGACGAGCACCATGTCACAAGGGATGACGAATTCGGATCCCGCGAGTTGCTGCGGACGGCGGCGGCCCTTGTCGTCCGGGGGGCCGAGCTCGTTTCGGATCATCTCGATCCCGACCACGCGGCCGCCCTCGCCGATGACTCGAAGCGGCGAGACCATGTACATGATCTCGACACCTTCGATTTCGGCTTCCTCGAGCTCGATTTCGTCGACCGGGATCTCCTGGATGGAGCGCCGGTAGGTCATGATCGAGGCTTCCGCTCCCATCCGGGTGACGGTGCGCACGCAGTCCATCGAGGTGAAGCCACCGCCAACGGTGACTACCCGGCGGCCGACCCAAACATCCTCCAGACCCATGCTGACGTCTTCGAGGAACTTGAGGCCGGAGACGACTCCCTGCAGGTTCTCACCCTCAACGCCCAGTTCCTGCGGAATCTGGCAGCCGGCGGAGATGACCACCGCGTCGAACGTCTCCGAGAGTTCGGCGAGCGTGATGTCCTTGCCAATCTCGGTGTTGTAGTGGATGTCGATGCCGAGGTCCGCGATCTGCTGAACCTCTTCCAGAATGACATCGCGCGGAAGACGCCACTCGGGAACGCCCGCCCACATGACGCCGCCCGGAACCGGGTAGCGCTCGAATACCGAGACCTTGTACCCCTTGCGTGCAAGCTGACGGGCGGTGGTCATGCCGTTCGCGCCGGCGCCGATGACCGCGGCCGTCAGTCCGTTGGGTGGGGGCGGAGCTTCGCGGCGAGTTTCCCCACGGAAATCGGAGGCGACACGCTTGAGGTAGCAGATGCCGATCGGTGCGTCGATTTCCTTGCGCCGGCACGCCTCTTCACACGGCCGCGCGCACATGCGACCAAGACAACCCGGAAAGACGTTCGCCTCCCGGTTCAGTTCGTAGGAGTCGGAATAGCGCCCGTCTGCAATGAGCGCAATGTATCTGGAGATGTCCGTGTGGGACGGGCATGCCGTCATGCACGGGATATTGTCCTGGAACCATTGCGGATCGCCCGTATAGATGGGGTACCTCGCTCCGGAGCGCTGGACGAATGGCGTGTAGAACGAGGCATCGACAAACGCCAGCAGGCGGATCCGCCGGCCAGTCTCGAGTTCGATGTCGTCGAATCCTTGCCCGGCGACGCCGTAGGAGGCGAGTTCACCGGTCGCGGCATTGATTTCCGCGAGATCCATCGGCCGGAATCGGTCCGGCGTGGCGGCGCAGGAGGGACATTCGGCGGGCGGAGCCGCGCCTTCGTGAATCCATCCGCAAACTTTGCAGCGGAACATGGCTGGGGGACACCTCTCAGCGCATCTTCGGTTCACACCCCGCGCGGTCCACCGAGGCGGGCGCGGATGTTTCTAGTATACCGCCCATTGACTGCCTGCAGAACGGGCTTTGTAGCGAATCGGCGTGACTGCCCGGACGCGTCTGAGAAAAGAGACCGACGGGAGTCAGGCGCGGGAAGGCCGCCGGTTCTCCGGCGGCCTTCGTCGCTTCTCAATTCCGACGTGGTTGCGGTCAGGCGCACGTCACAAACGTGTTGCCGATGATCTCTTTACCGGTCTCGTTGTCCCCCGTGACGGTCCAGCCGATGAGGACGCCATCCTCGTTCGTCACCGGGCGGCTGACGCGCACAGTGATGCCCTTGTCGAACTCGAATCCGCCGGTGATGGC
>CAIPGK010000805.1 GCA_903864575.1 uncultured Chloroflexota bacterium | reverse complement strand
TCCTCTCGACCGCCGAACACTCGTTCGCGCTCATGCTCGCGCTGAGCCGCAACATCCCGGCCGCCAACCAAAGCTTGATCGAAGGGAAATGGGACCGAAAGTCCTACATGGGGACGCAGCTCGCCGGCAAGACGCTGGGCATCGTCGGGATGGGCCGGATCGGTCGCGAAGTCGCCTCGCGGGCTCTCGCCTTCGGCATGCAGGTGATCGTCTTCGACCCGTTCCTGACCGAAGAACAGGCCTCGGCACTCAAGGTCAAACTCTGCCAAGACTTTGACGAGATGTTGCCGCAGCTCGATTACCTCACCGTCCACACCCCGCTGACCCCCGAGACGAAGGGGCTGATCAGCAGCGAACGGCTGAAGAAGGTCAAGCCAGGGCTCCGCGTGATCAACGCGGCCCGCGGCGGGATCTACGACGAAGCGGCCCTGGTCGAAGGGCTCAAGAGCGGCGTCCTGGGGGGCGTCGCGCTGGACGTGTTCGACGAAGAGCCTTGCACCAACAGCGCACTCTTCGGCATGCCCAACGTCGTCTGCACCCCGCACCTGGGTGCCAGCACCGAAGAGGCCCAGACCCAGGTCGCCGTCGAAGGGATCCACCTGCTGCTGAATTACCTCCGCACCGGCGAAATCCGGCACGCGGTCAACGTCGCGGCCCTCGACCCCAAAACGCTCGAAGAACTCCGCCCGTTCCTCGATATCGCTTATCGCTTGGGGCTGCTGCTCTGCCAATGGCACGGCGGCGGGGTCAACAAGGTCGCGCTGCATTACCGCGGCGAAGTCGCCGGACGCGACACCCGGATGCTGAACAACGCCTTCTGCGCCGGGCTGCTGAACCGCGCCATCGGCGATGACGCCAACATCATCAACGCCGAAATGCTCGCCCGCGAACGCGGCATCGAACTGACCGAACAGAAGAGCCGCGAAACGACCTCGTTCGCTTCCAGCATCTCGGCCGAAGTCAGCGGCGATGGGCTCTCCGTCCGCGCCGGCGGCGCGCCGCTGGGCCTGAAAATGCCCCGCCTGATTTCGATCGACGACCATCGCCTCGAAGCCTACCTCGATGGCACGCTGGTGATCTTTGGGCACGACGACGTCCCCGGGGTCATCGGCCAAATCGGCAACGTTTTCGGCCGCCATAAGGTCAACATCGGCCAGATGTCGGTGGGCCGCGATAGCGATTCGCCCGGCGGGGCCGCGATCGGCGTTTTAAACCTCGATTCGCCACCCGCCCCCGAAGCGATCCGCGAACTGACGTCCGTCCCCGGGGTCCATACCGCCAAGCGGATCGACCTCCCCAAGCCCGGTCAGCTCCCCTATTGGCTAACCTAAAGCGATCTACCCCTGAACCGATCTCCTGAACCGCTCCCCGAAGGCGGGCCTTGTCTTGAAGTTGAAACTCCTTTTCCGGTCTCGACGGTGAAAACGAAGACGCCGATTCTCAATCACGCCCAACGCGATCTGATGCGGGCCGCGGGACGAGCTAACGCCGCGCTGTTGGACTACCTCCGCCCGTTCATCACCGCCGG
>CAIPGK010000804.1 GCA_903864575.1 uncultured Chloroflexota bacterium | reverse complement strand
TCCTCCCGGGCGTCGGGGCCTCAACCCTGCAGCTCTTTGCCGGCACCCTGATCCTCATCTTCGTCCTGACCGTCGTGTCCGAGTGGATGCAGCGCCGCGGCATGGATTGGCGGTCGACCATCGCGCAATTTCTCGCGACGCTGCTGGTCAGCGGGGTGACGGTGTGGGCGATGACGTGGGCCCTGCCGGGAAACTGGTTCCGGATCCCGCCGGCCGCGCGCTGGGGCGTCTTCTTCCTCGTGCTGTTGATGTCGCTGATCGTCACGTTGTACGACAGGTTCCGGCCTTTCTACCTCGCCCGGCTCGACCGGCAGCAGGCGTTGGACGCCGCGATTGCTTCGGGGCTGGCGAAGGGCGGGTCCTGAGCGGCTGACCCGCTCCCGGCCGGACGGTCACTGGGGCCACGGCGGCGAGCGCACGATTGACAGGAGCATGACCATGGGCGCGGACCGGGCGGCACGGCGGCAAACCGAGGAAATCGTGCGGCGGTTCGAGCGCATCGCAGCCGCGCGGGACGGCGCCGTCGGCGAAGGGCGGCAGTTGATCCGGCTCTCGGCCAACAGCGTCCGCGCCACCCATCGGGGGGAGACCGCCGAGGCGCAGGCGCTGCTGGATGAAGCGCTTGCGCGGCTGCGGGCGCTGGCCGAGGGTTTGCGGGAGTTTCCGAGCGTCTATTGGGCCGGGTACGTTCAGGATGCGATGAAAGAGGTCGCGGAGGCCGCGATCACCGCGGCGATCGTGACCGGCGTGCCGATGCCGGGACCGGGCGAACTCGGCGTCGAGGATGCGGCCTACCTGAACGCGATGGCCGAGGCCGCGAGCGAGCTTCGCCGCCAGACCCTCGACCGCCTCCGTGCGGGGGATCTGCCGCGGGCCGAGGCGTTGCTGGAGTCGATGGACGAGATTTACGCCGCGCTCGTGACGGTCGATTTCCCGGACGCCATTACCGGCGGTCTGCGGCGGACCACCGATCAACTGCGCGCGGTGCTGGAGCGAACGCGTGGCGACGTCACCGTGGCCGTCGTGCAGGGCCGGGTCGAGCGGGCCTTGCGGGATGCGCTGGGAACCGGGTTCGAGGGCTTCCCGGCGGCGTCAGGCGAAGCCGACGGGGAACTGGACTAGGAAGCGTATCGCCAGTCCGAGGAACGGGGGTGCTCGTGGGGACGACGTGGCAGACGAGATTCCTCGTTCCTCGGGATGACGGGGAACGGGTCGACGTCGCCGGGAGATGCGGCAACCGGTCACGCACAGGCAAACGGGGCGGGGCATCCGTAAACGCCCCGCCCCGTTCAGGCTGAAACCGGGAGACGATCAGTCGCGGCGATCGTCGCGGCGCTCCTCCCGAAGGTCATGCTTCTCCTCGTGGACTTCCTGACGGGCGTCCTGGAGGTCGGTGTACGGCACGCCAGCCTGCGCGTCGCGCAGATCCTTCTTCGCGTCCTGCAGATCGTCCTGGGCGTTCTTTACCTGCCGGTCGGGCATGAGACAGCGCTCCCTGCAGCGTATGCTGCCGAATCGCGGCGATTGCGCGCCGCACTCCCCCGGTCGTCGTTCCGGGGAGTCCCTCGCGCCCAACGGCGGGCGCAACGAGAGTGTTTCATGCCGGCAGACCAAACGATATGCACCGAAAGCATCAAGTTCGGATACTTTCGGGGTCCGGAAGGCTACGCTTCCGCCGCGAAAGCCTCGGCGGCTTCCTCGATGCCGGTGACTGGCGCGCCGGTTTCGACGCCGTGCTCATCCATCCAGCCCGCGGGAACCTCCACGACGTAGCGGACAGGGACCGGCGAGGAGGTCGTTTGTCGCTCGGTGTCGGGCGTGCCGAGGGGATCGGGGCAGACGTTCTCGGCCGCGCCGACGACCTGCTGGCCGTCGATCCAGATAATGTCGAGGCAGAATCGCATGCCCTTCATCCAGAAGGTCTGCGGGGTAGCCTGATCGTCGATGAAGAGCATGCCGGTGCCATCCTGGAGTCCGGGCCGGTAACCCAGACCGCGCGCGCGGGCGGCCGGGCTGGTGGCGACATCCACGACAAGGCTGGCATCGCCGATCGTGATCGGGGTAGTCGGCAGTTCGGGGAACTGCATCTGCCACGGTGGGCGGATGCCCACCTGCAGCAGGATCGAGAGGAGGAGCATCGCGCCGGCGGCGACGCTGAACGTGTTCGCGCGGCCGGGCAGGGGCGGGAGAATCAGGGTGCGGTCGTCAGGTTGGCGCATCGGGAAGCCTCGCTGGTGATGGCGGCAGAATCGTTCCGGTGTCGGCGGGGAGGATACCCCGTCGGGGGGTGCGCGGGTCAGTCGGTTGCCAGCGAATCGAGCAGGGCCGCCACGCCGGCAACCCCCTCGACGGCGGCATCGGCCGCGGCGGGGACGCGGTCCGGGGTCTCGGGGCCGAGCACGGCGATGGAAAGGGTTGCGATGCCCTGCTGCTCGCGGGCGGCACGGAGAGCGTCGAATGCGTCGACGTCGGTAACATCGTCGCCGAGGAAGATGGCGCCGCGCAGCCCGCGTTCGTGGATGAGGTCGGCGACGGCGCTGCCCTTGTTTACCTTGA
>CAIPGK010000803.1 GCA_903864575.1 uncultured Chloroflexota bacterium | reverse complement strand
TCGGCAAGCAGCCCGGCGTCTTCATCATGCTCCGGATGCCGGAGGAGGCGAGCGGTGAGGTCTTCTGGCGTTTCTACCCGATGGACGATCGGCAGCCGGTTACGCTCCCGTCGCGGGTCATCAAGCTGATCGAGGCGACGCGGGATACCCTGCGGCAGCCGCTGCCCGAGCAGGCAAGTCCATTCACCTGGCTCAAGGGGCCGCTACATGCGGCGGTTGACCAGCTGAATGAGGAGTACCAGCGCCAGATTGGCGAGCGCACCGAGGACGAGTTTTCTCGCAAGCTCACCCGGTTCCTCGCCCGAGACGACGTGATGGACCTCGCCGACGAACTCTGGGAAGACCTGAACCAATGGCAGCGCACCGCGCCTCCGACCGATCACCTGAACCGCTCGCGGGTGGCGGAGGTGGTGCGGACAGTCCGCGCCATGCCACTCGGCGCTCCCGCGCGGGATGTGGTGGATGCCCTCGACGCGCTCTGGGATGGCCTGCGAGCCGAGGGGCTTGACCGGCCCGTGGTTCGGCCAGCAGGCAAGGCCCCAAGCGTCAGGGACCTGGAACTCGTCTGCTGGGAACTGGTGGTCACGCCGGAAATGGCGGCGACCGGCCTGATCCCAGCGCCTGAGGAGTGGGGCACGCTGCCGCAGCGTAACCTGGAGCTTGGATTGTAGGGGTTGTCGCCACCGTCATCCCGACGCAAGGAGGGGTCTCGTCACGCGCCAGATGGCTCGAGCCGAGATCCCTTCGGTCGTCGGGATGACGGTGGAGTTCTGCCCGCCATCGGTTCTGCGCCTACACCAGCGGCGGTTCGGTCATCTCCGCCGGGATCGGCAGGCCGAGCAGGTCCAGCACGGTCGGGGCGATGGCGGCGAGGCGGTCGTCCTGCCGGAGTTCGGCGTGGCGCAGGGGTGAGCCGTCGGGGGCGACGAGGATCAACGGCACCGGATTGGTGGTGTGCGCGGTGAGCGTGTTGCCGGTGACCGGGTCGATCATCTCCTCGGCGTTGCCGTGGTCGGCGGTGACGAGCAGCGCGCCGCCCTGCGCCAGCGTCGCGGCGACGACCTCCCCGAGGCAGCGGTCGACGGTCTCGATGGCGGCGCGGGCGGCGGGAATGACCCCCGTGTGGCCCACCATGTCGCCATTGGCGTAGTTGACGACGACGAAGGCGTACCGTCCGGAGGTCAAAGCGGCGACGACCTCGGCGGTCACCCCGGCGGCGCTCATTTCGGGTTGCAGGTCGTAGGTCGCCACCTTCGGAGAGGGAACGACGGCGCGGTCCTCGCCGGGGAAGGGGTCCTCCCGGCCGCCGTTGAAGAAGAAGGTGACGTGCGGGTATTTCTCCGTCTCCGCGCTGTGGAACTGGGCGAGACCGGATTCGGAGATGACGCGCGCGAGGGGCATCGTCACGTCCTGCGGCTCGAAGGCGACCGCGACCGGCAGATGCTCGTCGTACCGGGTCAGGGTGACGACCGGGACATCCGGGATGACCGGACCGCGATTCCACCCGTCGAAGCTGGGGTCGGCGAGGGCGGCGGTGAGTTGGCGACCTCGGTCGGAGCGGAAGTTGAAGAAGAGAACGGCGTCGCCCTGCCGGATCGTGACCGGTTCCTGCCCCTCGGCGGCGATGACCGTGGCGGGGATGAACTCGTCGGTGACGCCGTCCGCATAGGCGCGGGCGACCGCGTCGGCGGCCGTTTCCGCGCGTGTGCCGATACCGCGGACGATGGCGTCATAGGCCGCCTGCGTGCGCTCCCAGCGGCGGTCGCGGTCCATGGCGTAGTAGCGGCCGGTGACGGTGGCGATGCGCGCGCCGGTGGCGTCGGCCACCTGCTCCAGGATATCGATGAAACCGGCCCCGGAGTCCGGGGCGGTGTCGCGGCCATCGGTGAATGCGTGGATCGCGAGTTTCGGAGCGCCGTGGTCCTTGGCAATGCAGAGCAGGGCCGCAAGGTGGCGGATGTGGCTGTGCACGCCGCCGTCCGAGACGAGGCCGAGGAGGTGGAGCGTTCCGCCGGTGCGCTTCACGTGGGCGACGGCGTCGAGGATGACCGGATTACGGTCGAGGTCGCCGTCGGCGATGGCCTTGTCGATCCGGGTGAGCCACTGGTAGACGACGAAGCCCGCGCCCAGATTTGTGTGACCGACCTCGGAGTTGCCCATCTGCCCGTGCGGCAGACCGACATCCTCGCCGCAG
>CAIPGK010000802.1 GCA_903864575.1 uncultured Chloroflexota bacterium | reverse complement strand
GATGCGAAGCAGGCTGCGGCGACCTACACCGATGGCCGGTTGGCGGGAACGATCGGGGATGACGGAAACCCGAATGCCAAACCGAAAAAGGTTCTCCGCGAAGGGGATGTGAGCACAACCTTCAGTGCAAAAAGCATTACGCACACGACCACAGGCAACCAGAGCAGCAACGTGGCAACTGAGCTTGATCTGCTTTGGCAGTACCAGCGCTGCATCATCAATCGGTTCAATGCCGGAGTAGCCGCCGCTAACGCAACCGGCAAGGGGAAAAACACGGCACTCGATAAGTTTTGCAGCCAATTCTTAATTCCATGATGGGGAGGGGCACTAGACCATGGTGAATGCGCGGTTCAGGCCGGAGGGAAGCGGACTGACGGAACTCCGGCGGAGGATGCTGGCGGAGGATACGGCGCTGCCGGTGCTGAGCGCGGACAGCCTGGCGGTGACGGGTGTGGTCCTGCTGGGCGGGGAGGAATACGTCCGATATGGAGGACTGGCAATTATTGGGGGCGTGCCGACGCTGACTGGATGCTCGCGGGGGTATGGAGGCGGCGCGGCGGCGCGCGAGTGGCTGGGGGGAACGAGCGTCCGGCAAGTGGCCGAGATTTCGGTGGGCGTCACCGGATCGGTGCAGGTCGCGACGGGAGACGGCACGTTCGAGGGGGACGTGCGGCTGCTGCGAGACGGGGACCTGGTGCTGTTCACCGGGTCGGCCGACGGGACGACCACCGAGTACCCGTATGTGCAGCTGTCGGCAAACAGCATGGCCGGGATCATGGCGAAGACGCCGGATGCCTCGGTGGCCGGAACAGCAGGGATTTTTGCGCAGGAAAACGGGGCATTTGTTGCGGCGACCAACACGACGGCGGCCGGGTTTTCGAGCGTGACCATGCAGGCGACCTCAACGGAGGCGTTTCTGGAACTGAAGCTCCAGGGGAAGGTCGCGGGACGGCTGCAGGGTCCGACGGCCGCATTTGGCATTGGGTCCACGGGCGGTGGGCTGGTGACGTATCAGCTGCCGAGCACCAGCGGAACGGTGGCGCTGACGAGCGACATCGCGCTGGGCGGAACGGGACCAACGGGAGCCGCGGGAAAACAGGGCAGCGCCGGGGCGCAGGGAGCAATTGGTCCGCAGGGAGACACCGGTCCGACGGGGAGCGTGGGAGCGCAGGGAGTCGCCGGGGCGCAGGGGTTTACCGGAGCAAACGGAGCGGCCGGGGCGCAGGGGGCAACCGGGCCGGTTGGAGCGCAGGGGGCAGCTGGGGCGGCTGGGGCGCAAGGGTTTACGGGGTTTACCGGGCCGACCGGAAGGACAGGGCCGCAGGGTTTTACTGGACCAGTGGGAGCGCAGGGGTTTACGGGGGCGACGGGGCCGACGGCGGCGCCCGGGGCCACAACGCAGGTGGCGTACAACAACGCCGGGGCACTGGACGCAGACGGGCGAGTGACGCGGACGGCAGGCGCAACGCCGGCGACGGTAACGCTGACGGTGGGAGCAACAAGCTCGGCGTCGAGCGTCGGGCAAGTGGCGCTGCAGCGGCGAAATGCCGGGAATACCACGACGTACACCACGACGATTGAGCCGGCGAGCACGACCTCGGCGAACCGGACGATCACGCTGCCAAACAGCTCGTCAACGCTGTCGGTGGTGGGACATGCGCACGGAGTGAACGTGACGCAATACCAGGCGACGCCGGTTGCCACGACCGGAGCGTTCACGGTGACGCAGAACTGCGCGGCAAACGAGACGGTGGTGGGAGGAGGATGCGAAAGCACAACCGGCGCGTCGATCTCGGGCGGCGTGATCGTGAAGGCGATCGTACGAAACACGCCGAACAGCACGGGAACAGGGTGGATTTGCGGTTTTGCGAACCAGACGGGCGCATCGATTTCCGCATCCACGTATGCCATCTGCATTTCGGACAACACGGCCAATTCGCAGACGTAGGAGGGGTGACATGGCGACAGTGTGCGTGACGGTGCCTGACGAGCAGGCGGGACGCATCGTGACGGCGGTGGCCGCCAAGCAGGGGTGCGAGTTCGGAACGATGGAAGAGGGGATCGGGATCGTGCAGGAGTTTGTCTTTGCGCAACTCTCGACGATCACGGTGCAGTACGAGGCGCAGGCGGCGGCAGACGCAATCAGGACCAATACGAACGATCCGCTGGTGAGCGCGGTCGTGACGCAGGGAGAGGGGTAGGGGCATGGGCGGGCGGAACTCGATCTGGGCGGTGGCGGTGATGGTGGTGGCGGGAGTCGCCGGGATCGTGGCGTTGGCCGCGGTGGGGGACTCGGAGGCGGCCACGTTGCTTCCGCTGCTGATCGGGTTCCTCGCGCCGACGGT
>CAIPGK010000801.1 GCA_903864575.1 uncultured Chloroflexota bacterium | reverse complement strand
GAGGTGGTGATCATCCGGCCGCCCCTGATCCTCGGACCCGATCCCAAGGGCAATCTGGCCACTCTGAACCGCGTCATCGCCCGGGGATGGCCGCTACCGTTTGCGCTCGTCACCAAGAACCGGCGCGATCTTGTCTCGCTGGAAACCTTGTGCGGACTGATCGACGCGGTCATCGACCACCCCGCCGCCGCGGCGCAGACGTTTCTCGCCAGCGACGGCATACCGATGTCGACCCGCGCCCTGCTCGAGCGCATGGCCGCCTGGCAAGGCCGGTCGCTCACCCTGTTGCCGGTCCCGGCCGCCTTGCTCAGCTTGCCGCTGAGGTTGGCCGGAAGGGCCGGCCTGGCCTCGCAGCTGTTCGGCGATCTTGAAGTCAACATCGATCACACCCGGCGCACCCTGAGCTGGTCGCCGACGCCGGCCGGAGCCCGGTCTTGACTTGCGCTCGCGGCATTGGCCATGAGCGGACGCCTTCCAGGAGACTGACTTGACCGGGCCTTTCAACATTCTCCTGACCTCGGCGGGACGCCGCGTCTCGCTGGCGCGGCTGCTGCGCGCGGATGCGGCGGCCCTGGGGTTTGAGCCGCGCCTGATCGTCGCCGAAATGCATCCGGGCCTGTCGGCCGCCGCGTGCGCAGCCGACGCCCGCCATGCCGTTCCGGCCGCAACCCACGCCGACTATATTCCCGCCTTGCTGGACATCTGTCGGCGCGAGGCGGTCCGCCTGCTGGTCCCGACCATCGACACCGAGCTCAATGCCCTGGCCGCGCACCGCGCCGAGTTCGAGGCCGCGGGCGTTCTGGTCAATGTCTCGTCGGCAGCGGCAATCGACATCGCCCGCAACAAGGCGGAAACCGCGCGGGTACTTTCACAAGCTGGTATCGGCACCCCGCGCACCGCCTGGCCGCACGAGGTACTGGCCGCGCCGAACGACTGGGACTGGCCGCTGATCTTCAAGCCCAAGGGCGGCTCATCATCCGTCGGCCTGCACCGTGTCGGCAATGTCGATCAACTGGCCGAAGCGCTGGCGGCCTATCCGGACGGCATCGTGCAGGATCTGATCCGGGGCCCGGAGTACACCGTCAACATGTTCGTCGATCCCGACGGAGTGTGCCGGGCGGCGGTTCCGCACCTGCGTCGCGAACTGCGGGGCGGCGAGGTCTCAAAGGGCATCACCGTGCGACGCCAGAACCTGACCGACACCGCCCATGCGATCGCCGCCGCCCTGCCGGGCGCTTTCGGAGCGCTGTGCTTCCAGGCCTTCGCCACCGACAGCGGCCCCGTGGTGTTTGAGATCAACGCCCGCTTCGGCGGAGGCTTCCCTCTCGCGCACCAGGCCGGCACGCCCTTCACGCGCTGGCTGATCCAGCTCGCGGCCGGCTCCGCACCTGACTGGTCCGATGACTGGACCGACGGCACGACTATGCTGCGCTATGACGACGCTGTCTTCGGCGTCGCCGACCCGGAAGAGCGGGCCGCATGGCTGGGGTGATCGTCCTCGACCTGGACGACACCCTGTATCTGGAGCGCGACTACGCTCGCTCCGGCTTTACTGCTGTCGGCGATCATCTGCTGGACCGGCTCGGAATCGCGGGTGCCGGAGACAGGGCATGGTGCCATTTTGAGCAGGGTCGACGCGGCGATCTCTTCAACCGCGTCCTGTCTGACGCGGGCGTGGCACCGGACCCTGACCTGATCCGCGACCTGGTCGAGGTCTATCGCACCCACCGTCCGGCCATTCGCCTGTTGCCCGATGCCGAGGCGTTTATCGACCGGGCCCTCGCTGGCGGCCGCACACTGGCCCTGATCTCCGACGGCCCGATCGCGGCCCAGTCGGCCAAGGCCGAGGCCCTGGACCTGCGGCGCTGGTTCGACCCGGTTATCCTGACCGACACTTGGGGCCGGGCCTTCTGGAAGCCGCACGAACGGGCCTATCAGGCGGTGATGGACCGGCACGGTCGACCGGCGGAGGACTACGTCTATATCGGTGACAATCCGCTGAAGGATTTCCATGCCCCCCGACGCCTGGGCTGGAACACAATCCGGGTCCGGCGTCCCGGCGGCGAGCATGCGGCGGCAGAGGCGACCGGCGACGCCGGACTCGCCGCGCACGAGGCGCGCGACCTGATCGAAACCGCCACCCTGCTCAAACTGCCGTAAAGAATCGGGCGAAACAGGCCCACTCAGTCGACAGACGCCGCTTTCTCCAAATCCGCCGATGCGCTAGAGGAGCGGCGGGCTCTGCAGCGCCCTTGAGGGGACCTGCGGACGTTGCGTCACGGGCCCGGCCAATGGAGAATATATCGTGAGCGTCTTCGTCATCGCCGAAGCCGGCGTGAACCACAACGGCGACGCCGATCGCGCCCTGGCCATGGTGGACGCCGCCCGCGAGGCTGGTGCCGACGCGGTCAAATTCCAGAGCTTCTCGGCCGACAAGGTCATCGGCCCGACCGCAGAAAAGGCGGAATACCAGAAGCGTGAGACCGGCGAGGGCAGCCAGCGCGATATGGTCCGCCCGCTGGAGATGTCCGAGGAACTGCACCACAGGCTGGTCGCCCGCTGCGAGGCCCAGGGCATCGAGTTCATGTCGACGCCGTTCGACTACGACGCCCTCGACATGCTGATGCGGCTCAAGGTCCGACGCATGAAGTCCCCTTCGGGCGAGATCGCCAATCCCGACTATTTGCGCCGCATGACGGCCAAGAACCTGCCAATGATCGTCTCGACCGGCATGGCCACGCTGGAGGAAATCCACGAGGCCGTGGCGCTGATCGCCGCCACTCGCGCCGGCCTTGGCTTCACCGCCCCGATGGCGGAGATGGTCACCATCCTGCACTGCACCTCCAACTATCCTGCCGAATGCGCGGACGTGAACCTGCGGGCGATGCGCACCATCGCCGACGCCACTGGGCTGCCTGTCGGCTATTCCGACCATACGCTCAGCCTGTCGGTGCCGACCGCCGCGGTCGCTCTGGGTGCCACGATCATCGAAAAGCATTTCACCCTCGACAACACCCTGCCGGGCCCCGATCACCGCGCCTCGCTGGAGCCCGAGCAACTGGCCGCGATGATCCGACAGATCCGCGAGGTCGAGGTCGCCCTGGGTTCGCCGATCAAGGCCCCGTCCGAGGCCGAACTGGCCGTTCGGGCCGTGGCACGCCGCTCGGTGACGGCGACCCGCGACCTGCCCGCTGGCCATGTCCTGACCCTGGACGACATGATCCTACTGCGGCCCGCCAGCGGCATCGCCCCCAAGCACCTCGACGAGATGCCAGGACGGATCCTGGCCGAGCCCGTTGCCGAGGGCACGCCCCTGCAGTGGACCCACCTGGTCTGACCATGCGGCACGTCTGCTACATCAGCGGCACCCGGGCCGACTTCGGCCTCATGCGGCGCGCGCTTGACTGTATCCGCAATCATCCCGACCTCAGGCTGTCGGTGCTGGTGACAGGCATGCATTTGTCGCCGCTGCATGGAGAGACGGTCAGCGAGATCGAGGCAGCTGGCATGGCGATAGGGGCCCGCCTGCCCGTGCCCGT
>CAIPGK010000800.1 GCA_903864575.1 uncultured Chloroflexota bacterium | reverse complement strand
GAGGTTGCGGTGCAGCAGGCGCATCACCACGCCGAGTTCGACCGTTTCCACGGCTATGAGCCCGCGCCCGGGTCGGCGACCGTCTGACCCTCCTGGCTCCATCAACGTCGAAGGCCCCGGCGATTATCGCCGGGGCCTTCATCGTGGTCGTAACGCGGCGTGACCTCAGTCCGCGGGGGCGGCCACCTTCCGGCGGACCGGGGTCAGGAGGTGCGCATACCTGGGATCCTTGCCGCGCACGGTGTTGAAGAACACCTCGCCGATCTGCTTCGAAATCGGACCGGGAACATGCCCATTGCCGACCGGGCGCCCGTCGATGCTGGCGATCGGCGCAACCTGCACACCCGTGCCACAGAAAAAGGCTTCTTCGGCCAGGTACAACTCGGAGCGATCGATTTCGCGCTCCTGGGTCGGGATGCCGAGATCCTTCGCGAACATGAGGATCGTGCGGCGAGTGATGCCCTCGAGGATGTCGCCGGTGATCGGCGCGGTGATGAGCACGCCGTCGCGCACGAGGAACAGGTTGCAGGCGCTTCCCTCGGCGACGTGGCCGTGCTGGTCGAGCAGGATCGCCTCGTCGACGCCCTTCTCCTCGGCCTCATCCTTGGCGAGAGCAGCGTTGATGTAGGAACCGGTGATCTTGCCACGGCCCGGGATCGCGTGATCCGGAAGGCGCGACCAGGAAGAGACCGAGGCCTTCACGCCGCGCGTGTCGAGATAGTCGCCGATGCTCATCATGTAGACGGAGAGTTCGTCGTGCATCCCCTTCAGGCGAGGGGTGAGCTGGACGTTCGCCTTGTAGATGAACGGGCGGATGTAGATGTCGCTCTGCGGTGCGTTCTTCTCGACGAGGTCAACGATCACCTGCGCTAGCGAATCCCGGTCGAAGGGGAGGTCGCAGCGGAGGAGCTTGCCGCTGTTGAGCAGTCGGGTGGTGTGGTCGGGCAGGCGAAAAATGTTGATCGTCTCGCCGTCCTGATCGAGGTAGCCGCGGATGCCGGCGAACGCTCCTGTGCCGTATTGCAGAGCGTGCGTGCCGATGCTCACCTTCGCCTCGCTGAAGGGAACGATCCGGCCTTCGAAAAAGGCATATTCGAGCATTGGCGATGTCATGGTGGTGTCGGGCAGTTTGCTCATCTGCGACGGCTCCCGGTTGGCGTGGTTGTGCTGCGCGAATCCGTTGCGTGAAGTATCGCACGGCACGAAGGTGATGCTCCCGGACTATGCGCGCCGACACGGTGGCATGCGGCATGCGCGTCGTGGAGAAATGGCGCAATGAGCCGAAGGAGCTGGGCATGGCGAGGATGTTCTGGAGAAAATGCGCCCGGTGTGGGCAGTTGATTCTTGCCCGGATCGGGCAGCCGGTCAGTTGCGTATGCGCGACTGGTTCCCGATCGCCCGCCGCGCCAGCGGCTCCGGGGCCACCTTCGGCGGGGTCGCGTCCGCGGCAGGTGCTGCAGCCCCCGCGCGGTCGAACATCCGCTCGGTCGGCATCGCTCACCCCGGCGGAGGACGCCGCAGCAAAGCGCCTGCTCGCGCAGGCGCTCCCCATCGACTGGACGTTCTGACCGGCGTCACTTAGTCCAGTTTGAAGTACTTGAAGGACTCGACAAATTCCCCGTTGCCGGGAAAGTTGGCCGCGTCGGCACGTGCCCACTTGCGAAGTTCATCGCCCGGGTCCCAGCCATTGAGCTGGGAAACATGGGCGCGCAGCGCCTCGAGCTTGCGCTCCATGTGGTCGGTGATGTCGATCGCTACATCGGGCGAGGCAGCGCCCGCGAGATAGACCTCCTCGACCTTGTGAGGCTCCAGGCCTTCGGCCAGCAGTTCCGGGAAATACATCCGGTTGCGGGCAGCGGGAAATATGGCGTCGAGCGTGACGTCCCCCGCCGCGCGATGATCGGAGTGGTTGAGGTAACTCTGTTCGACATAGCGCACGGTCGGGTCCTGGCAGATCACCACGTCCGGGCGGATCGTGCGGATCACGCGCACCATGTCCCGGCGCAGGTCGATGTCCGGCACGAGCATCCCGTCTGGTTTTCCCATGAATACGAGATCGGCGACCCCGAGAATGTTCGCGGCATCGTGCTGTTCCCGGATGCGCGTCTCCGCGAGGCGCTCGGGGGTCATCTCCGGGTCGTCGCTTCCCTTGTCGCCGCTGGTGATCAGCACGTAGGTGATGTGATGCCCCTCGGCGGCCCAGCGGGAGACGGTTCCGGCGCAGATGAATTCCGCATCGTCCGGGTGCGCGAAAATGACGGCGACGCGCTTTGGCCCGGTCGTGCCGGTGTGCATCGCCGCCTGGGCGGCCGCCTCGAACGACTCGGCGTCGACCGCCGCCGCCGGATGGCTCATGTCGTCGCTCTGGTCGTGGTGATGGTCGAGCTTTTCGGTCACGGAACATCTCCCGGCGGATCGTCGTCAACGCAATGACGGCGATTGTGCCGAAGCGCGACCGGTTCCGTCGAGGGAATGATGCGTCATACCCTACGGCGTGGCGAATCACGGGAAGCGATGCAGGGAGTACCTATGGAACCTGGTGCGGGAATGCCGCTGGACCGGCGGGCGATGACGCTGTGGCGCATCGAGGCGTTGCTGGCCGGCGTCCCGGCGTTGCTGATCTCGCTGGGGATGGCGTGGGTCGCTCGGGTTGCCACACCGTGGCCCGGCTGGGTGGCGGTCGTCCCCGTTGCGGCGGCAGTGCTCTGGATAGGCTGGAGCGCCGGGCCGGGGGCATCGCTGCGTTGGCGATGGTGGAGGTGGTCGGTGGAACGGGATGAGATCGACCTCGCGCACGGCTGGCTGACCCGCACCCGGACCGTGATCCCGATGGCGCGCATCCAGCATGTCGACACCACCACCGGGCCGGTCGAACGGCGGCTTGGATTGGCGACGGTCGTTCTCTACACCGCGGCTGGCGCGAGCGTGATCCCGGCCCTCTCCGATGTCGAGGCTGTCGCCGTGCGCGAGCAGATCGCAGCGCTCGCGAACGTCCACCGGGACCTTTGATGAGCGCGAGTCAGCCGGATTTCCGTTCATTTGCCGTGCCGCCGACGCGGCAGCATCCGGGGTGGATCGCGATCAGCGCGATCCGGCAGTTCCGGGGGTTGGTTATCCCGGCGATTATCCTGCTCTGGTCGCGCGGAGGGCGGGGGGACGGGGGCGGGTTGCTGGTCTTCGCGCTGCTCACCGCGGCGACGCTGCTCTGGCAGATCGCCCTCTGGTGGAACCTGACCTATGAGGTGCTGGACGGGCGATTGATCGTCCGATCGGGCGCGCTGTCGAGGCGGGAGCGGTTCGTGCCGCTGGAGCGCGTGCAGGCCGTTGATCTGGCCGATACGCCGCTGCAGCGTGTCTTCGGATTGGCGACCATCCGGATCGAGACCGCCGCGGCCGGGGTGAAGGAGGCCGATGTTCGTCTCGAGGCCGTGCCGCGGATGGATGCCGAGGCGCTGCGGGCCGGGTTGCTTTCGGCGCGAGGCGTCGCGGTGCCTATCGAGGAACCTGCCCCGCCCCTCTTCACCCTCTCAACCATCGACGTGCTGAAGGCCGGGGCGACCTCGGGCCGGATCGCGCCAGCGCTGGCAGTCCTGATCTTCGTCGCGCAGTTGGCGAACGAGGTGCTGCCCGATGGAGCGTGGTCCGGACTGGCCGAGCGAGCGCCGGCGGTCGGTGTATGGGGCGCGGTCGGGGTGGCGCTGGCAGGGGCGCTAGCGGCATGGCTGATCGCCATCTTCGGCGCGGTGCTGACCTGGAGCGGCTTCGAGTTGCATCGCGAGGGAGACCGATTACGCATCTCCCACGGGCTGCTGGACCGGCGTCGAACCTCCGTTCCCATCTCCCGCATCCAGGCGGTTTCCGTGCGCGAGGGACTGCTCAGGCGGCCTTTCGGCCTGGCTGAGGTGACGTTTACCAGCGCGGGGTGGGGAAAGGAAGGCAAGGACGCCGGCACCCTCGCCCCGCTGATTCCCGTCGCCGCCGCGACCGTGCTCATCGCCGCCGCTGCGCCGCGGTTCAGCCCGCCGGCGCCAGTTCCGGTCCTCGCCAGCCCGCCGCCGCGCGCGTATGCCGGCTACCTGCTGGCCGCCATGAAGCCGGCCGCGGCACTGCTGGCGGCGGCGATCCTGCTGGCCGCGTGGCTGCCAAATGCCGCATGGTGGTGGGGACTGCTTGCGCTCGCCGCCGTGCCGGTCGCCGCGGTTCATGCCTGGTTCGAGCTTCGGGACACCGGATCCGGAATCGACGATGGCCGGGTGTTGGTGCGGCAGGGGGGCTTGAACCGGACGCTGACCGTGACCATTCCCGAGCGTGTGCAATGGCGGCAAGTACTCCAGAACCCCTTCATGCGGAGGGCAGGGCTGGCCCATCTCGCGCTGGGCATCGCGGGCGGGAGAGGAAAGACGGCGACGACAGTACGCCAGTTGCCGATTGCCGTTGTGGAGCGGCTGGTAGCGGAACTCGCGAATGAGGGAGGCCCGGTGCTGGTGGATGGGTACACTTCCCGGCACAGGGACGCGCCGGTGGCGGCGCGCGGACCAGACAGCAAAAGGATGCCGTTCGATGAGCGACGTGACGCGGGAGCAGGTGCTGGAGGCGCTTTCCGGGGTTCAGGAACCGGAGGTGCTTCGCCCGCTCCCTGAACTCAAGATGATCCAGGATGTCTCCATCGATGGAGGATCGGTGGCCCTCACGGTGGAACTGCTCTACCCGACCGCGCCATACAAGGATGATCTCGATGCCGCGATCCGCGCGGCGGTCGAGGCGATCCCGGGCGTCGAGACGGCGACCATCGCGTGGACCCACCGGGTGCGCCCCAGCGGGCGCGGCAAGGCGGATGCGGAACCGATCAAGGGGGT
>CAIPGK010000799.1 GCA_903864575.1 uncultured Chloroflexota bacterium | reverse complement strand
GGTCCGTTCGCCCGCCGCGAGACGCGGTACCATCTGCTCCTGCATTCGCCGTACGTTCACCGCGGGAGCGACTCCATGACCCCACGCATCGGCCTGCAGCTGTACACCCTGCGCGACGCGATGGAGACCGAATTGCCCGGCACGCTCGGGCGGGTGGCGGCGATGGGGTACCGCGGGGTGGAGACCGCCTTCTTCGGGGATGTCGTGCCCCCGGATGCGCCCGCGATGCTGCGGGGTCTCGGGCTGGAGGTCTTCGCGGCGCATACGAACCTTCCGGTTGGGGAGGACGCGGCGGCCGCCCTGCGCGCGGCGGAAGCCCTCGGCGCGCCGACGCTGGTCTGGCACGGATGGCCACGCGACGACCGGTACGACAGCCGGGACGGGGTGTTGCGGCTCGCGCAGGAGTTCAATGAGGCGGGGAAGAACGTCCGGCGGGCCGGGCGCGCCTTCGCCATCCACAATCACTGGTGGGAGTGCGAGCCGATCCCCGGTAGCGAGGAGACGGCGCTCGATCTGTTCATCCGGGAACTCGATCCGGCCATTGGGTTCGAGTTCGACGCCTACTGGGCTGCCTACGCCGGGCTGGACCCCGCGGCGGCGGCGGCGAAGCTGGGAACGCGCCTCCACCTCCTTCATCTAAAAGATGGCCCGATCGCGCGGCATGAACCGATGCTGCCGCTGGGCACGGGCCGGATGGACCTGCCCGCCGTGCTCGCCGCGGCGGGTGAGATTCCGGACTGGGTGGTGGTGGAACTCGACGAGGTGGCCGGCGATCCGTTCGTGGCGGTCGCGGCGAGCCGGAACGAACTCCTCCGGTTTGGCATCAGTGAGTGAAACAGGATGGCGTAAAACGACGAATCGCATCGGCATGAGGACGTGAACGGACACATGGTGTAGAATGCCGTGAACGGCGCTCGGCACGGTCGTCACGGCACCACATTCTTTGGTTCGGACTAAATGTGGTACTTGATGGCATGTTGTTGACGCGTGGATTCTGGTAAACTGCGGAAGAACCGCAGTGCGCCCGGGACGGGCAGGGGAGAGAAAACCATGGACGATCAGGTCGGAAACGTCGACTCCGCCGTGTCGGAGCAGGGGAGTGGCGAGGGGATGTCTCGCCGAAAGAGCGTGATGGGTCTGGCCGCCGCCGCCGCGACCCTGGCCGCTGCTGGCCTGGTCGGTGACGCATCCGCCGCCGACAAGGGCAAGGGCGCCGCCAAGGGCAAGGCTGGCGCGCAGGCCGCCGGCGGCAATGCCGACGTCTCCACCCAGGGCGACGAGCCCGTCGTCGACGAGCACAAGCAGCGCCGCCGCGCCGGCAAGAAGGGCCCGACCGGCCCGACCGGCCCGAAGGGCGACACCGGCGCGACCGGCCCGGGCGGCCCGGCTGGTGGTCCGACTGGCCCCGCCGGCAAGGACGGCACGAATGGCGCCGACGGCGCCCAGGGCGCGACCGGCCCGATGCCGAGCGTCGCAACCCCGGTGAACTCCGTTCAGTTCAACAAGGACGGCGCGTTCGGCGGCAGCAACGGATTCGTCTACATCACCGAGGACAGCGCGAACAACGTCGGCATCGGCACTGCCTCGCCGAGCAGCCGCCTGCACGTTCGCAACAACAACATCAACCAGAACATCGCCATCCTTCAGGCGGCGTCCAACCAGGTCGAGCCGTTCGTCCTCTTCACGGACAATGGCGGCAACGAACTGGCCCGCTTCACTCTCGGCACCTCCCAGAGCGTTGGGAACGGCAGCCTCTGGATCGGCAAGCAGGCCGGTCAGGCCAACACCGGCCCGAACAACACCGCGGTCGGTACGGGCGCCATCGCCACCAACGGCACCGGTCGCGAGAACGTTGCCGTCGGCTACAACGCCGGCACCCTGATCCAGGACGGCAACCGCAACACTCTGGTTGGCGCGCAGTCCGGTTCCTCGCTCGAGGACGGCACCTGCAACACCTTCGTCGGCCGCCAGGCCGGCAACACCGTCAACGATGGCAACAGCAACATCGCCATCGGTTGCGGCGCGCAGGTCCCGAGCTCGAGCGCCAACGATCAGCTGGCGATCGCCCAGGCGATCTACGGCCAGGACATCAACACCATCGCGACGGCCCGCGTCGGCATCGGCGTCACTGGCCCGACCGCGCGCCTGCACGTCGACGGCCCGACCGGCCCGGCGACCGCGAACTACCTGACCTTCCGCGTGACCTCGACCCCGGCCGGCCCGACCGGCCCGACCGTCTTCGGTATCGCCGGGCAGGGTCAGATTCTCACCAACCAGGTCATCGGCGTGACCGCCTACGGTGGATCGCAGTTCACCGGCAACGCGATCCTGCCGATCTACGACCCGAACGGCAACCTCATCGGGTACGTCCCGCTGACCACCGGATTCCAGTCTGTCGTGTAGTCGGACCCGCATCCATCCGGATGCGCGAAACCCCGGGGCGGAGCAATCCGCCCCGGGGTTTTTGCCATGTGCGCCCTCATCCCAGCCCCTCTCCCTTGGCGATGGGAGAAGGGGTTGGGGATGAGGGAACTCCCGGCATGCCGGGGTTTTCGCAACATGCGATCATGCCGAGGGTGTACTGTCGTCGATCGTGCGCTGATGCCGATGGAACACGCCGATGCGCCGCACGAGGAGTAATGTAGAGGCCGCACGCGATCTCCGACAGCGGATGACTCCCGCCGAGGAGCGGCTCTGCGCGGCGCTGCGCGGCAGGCAGGCGGCCGGATGGAAAATCCGACGGCAGCATCAGGTGGGGGCATATGTCCTCGACTTCGCCATCCCGTCGATCCGGCTCGGCATCGAACTGGACGGGAGCGTGCACGACACGCGGCAGGAGGACGATACCGCTCGCGCCCTGGCGCTGGCCGGGGAAGGCTATCGGCTCCTGCGATTCTCGAGCCAGCGCGAGCTGGCCGATCTTGACGGCGTGATCGCGGAGATTGTGATGGCCGCCGCCGCGCTGCGGGCGGAGTGATGATCCCTCATCCCCAACCCCGCTCCCATCGCAATGGGTGAAGGGCTGGGATGAGGGTCTCCTACGCCCGCGGCCGCCGGGGCCGCAGCCGCATGGCGACCACCAGCACCGCCGCGACGAACCAGAAGCCGATCATGCCGGCGTAGTCGGACTCCCCTCCCGGCAACCGGCCCAGCAGGGCGCGCAACGCCAGTTCCCCCAGCACCCCGGCCACGAGGATGCCCGCCCCGAACCGCAACGCGGGGGCCAGCGGCGGCAGCGGCGGCGGAGCATCGTGTGGGGCGTCGTCGGGCATTGGGCAACTCCTTGGCGGGTGGCGGGGGCCCCGGTTGCAGATGGCGTACGCGCGGGCCTCACGCTGGGCGACGCCTCCCTCGTCGGGATGACCGGATGCCTCCAGCGCCCCAATCACGGGCCTGCGGGCGCAGCTACCGGCCTGTGAGGCCCGTGAGCCCGCGCGCCAACTCGCCCCGCCGTCACACGAGCACCGGAATCTCCTGGAAGCCGCGGATGAAGGTCGAGCGCCAGCGCAGGTCCTCGGCGGGCACGGCCAGGCGGATCCCGGGGTAGCGGCGCAGCAGGGTGGCGAGGGCGATCTCGGCCTCGACCCGCGCGAGGGGGGCGCCGAGACAGACGTGGATGCCCTTGCCGAAGGCGATGTGGCGGTTGGCGTCCGGCCGGCTGATGTCGAAGGTGTCGGGGTTGGCGAATTTCGCCGGGTCGCGGTCCGCGCTCGCGAGGCTGCTCATCACGCGCTCGCCGGCGTGGATTGGGCAGCCCGCAACCTCCATGTCCACCTTCGCGATCCGGGCGAAGGTCGACTCGGCGGGACCCCAGTAGCGGAGCGTCTCCTCGACCGCGTTCCGGGTCAGCCCCGGCTCGGCCTGCAGCTTCGCCAGTTGATCGGGGTTCGACAGCAGCGCGACGACGTTGTTGCCGATCAGGTTCACCGTCGTGATGTGCCCCGCGATGAAGACGAGGAAGATCATCGAGAGGGTCTCGTTCTCGTCGAGCTTGCCGCCCTCGTCTCCCGCCTGCACCAGGAAGGAGATCAGATCGTCGGCCGGGTTGGCGCGCTTGCGGTCGCAAAGATCGCGCATGTACTGGCCGAACTCCTCGAGCCCGCGCTTCTGCTCCTCGGTGGGAACCCCGAAGCGGCGCCCGAGCAACTGCTCGGTCCAGGCCTGCACGCGGGCGCGGTCCTCCACCGGCACGCCAAGCATGTCGGAGATGACGGTCACCGGCAGCGGGTAGGCGAACTGGCTGACCAGCTCCAGCGCGCGGTCCGGCGCGGACTCGCCCCGCGCGGCGGCTTCGGCATCCGCGGCGTCGAGCAGGTCATCGGCGATCTTCTGGATCGACGGGCGCAGGGCATCCATCGCGCGGCCGGCAAAGTAGGGCTGCACAAGGCGGCGGAGGCGCGTGTGATCGGGCGCGTCCATCGTCAGCAGCGAGCGGGAGAGCGGCAGGAAATCATTGCCGGCCTCCTTCGCGCGCGCCTCCATCATCGCGATCTGCTCCGGCGACATCCCGGTCGTCGGGTTGACCGAGAAGTTGTCGTCGTCGAGCAGGAGGGCGTTGACGTCGTCGAAGTGGGTCACCATCCACAGTTCGGGCACGAACGGGGAGGCAGCGATCGCCTGCTTCTCCTCCTCGGTCGGCTCGACATCGCCCTCGGCAAAGCGCAGGCGCACGCGGGACAGTCGCCCGTTGTCGCGCATCTGCGAGTACATGTCGTAGGCGCCAGCGTAGAACCCGCCCTCGAGCGCGTCGATCATGGCGGGGTTGGCCATGCTGCCGAGCGGCTGGGAGGGGTCCGGTTCGGCCATCGGAGGGAACGGGGGCATCGTCGGGGCCTGCGTGTCGGTCATTGCTGCTGTCCCTTTGGGCCGGATCATCGGCCAGTGCGTCTCTCCGCGCCCGGCGACCCGCCGGGCCCTTCGCGGTCCCTGGAAGGGTAGCACCGGAGCCTGCGCAAAGATTGCTTGCCGGTAACACCGGCGGCCCTCGTCCCGGCGAACCGCCCTACAATCCCACCATGCAGTCCGCGGGGAGGGACCACGGTGGCCACCGACAACCTCGTGCTCATGACCGACTCCTACAAGGCCAGCCATGCCCGGCTCTACCCGCCGGGGCTGACCCGGGTCTTCTCCTATCTCGAAGCCCGCGGCGGCGCGTTCCCGGAAACCATCTTTTTCGGGCTCCAGCCCTACCTGCTCGACTACCTCGCCGGCCCCGTCCTGACCCGCGATCACATCGACGAGGCCGAGACCTTCTGGGCCGCCCACTTCGGACGGGGCGACGTCTTCGCCGCCGCCGCATGGCGCAGGCTGCTGGAGCGGCACGGCGGCATGCTCCCCCTCCGCGTCCGCGCCGTGCCGGAGGGCACGAGCGTCCCGGTCGACAACGTGCTGATGACGCTGGAGAACACCGACCCGGAGTTCCCCTGGCTCCCGGGTTGGCTCGAGACCCTGCTGCTCAAGGTGTGGTACCCCACCACCATCGCCACCCAGAGCGCGGCGATCCGGCGCGAGATCGCCGCCGCCTACGCCGCCTCCGGCGAGGACCCGGCCGCGGTCGGGTTCGCCTGCCACGATTTCGGGTACCGCGGCGTCTCCTCCGAGCAGACCGCCGCCATCGGCTCCGCCGCGCACCTCGTCAGCTTCGATGGCACCGACACCGTTGCCGGGATCAGGTTGCTCGCCCGCGCCTACGAGGGCGGCATGAGCGGCTTCAGCATCCCCGCCACCGAGCATTCCGTGATCGTCGCCTGGGGCAGGGACCGCGAGGAGGACGCCTACCGCCACGTGCTGGAGACGTTCCCCGGCGGGATCGTCGCCTGCGTCAGCGACAGTTACGACATTTTCGCGGCGGTCGAACGCATCTGGGGGGGCGACCTGCGGGAGGATGTCCTCGCCCGGAACGGGACGCTCGTCATCCGCCCCGATTCCGGCGACCCGGAGACGGTCGTCCCCTGGGTGCTGGACACCCTCTGGGAGCGCTTCGGGGGATCGGTCAACGCGGCTGGCTTCCGGGTGCTCGACCCGCGCGTCCGCGTCATCCAGGGCGACGGCATGGGGCTCGACACCATCGGACCGCTCTACAGGACCATCATCGACCGCGGATTCTCGGCGGTGAACCTGACGGTCGGCTCAGGCGGTTCGCTGCTGCAGAAGGTGAACCGGGACACCTGCCAGTTCGCCCTCAAGGCCAGCGAAGTGACCGTGGACGGCCGCACGTATGGCGTCGCCAAGACGCCGGTGACGGACGCCAACAAGCGCTCGAAGGAAGGGCGCCTGAAACTCGTACGCACCCCGTCCGGCGGATGGGAAACCCTGTCCAGCATCACCGACCCCGGCCGCTTCGCCGCCGCCGAGGACCAGTTGCTGACCGTATTCGAGCATGGCGGCGTCGCCCGCCGCTGGACGCTCGCCGAGGTCCGGGAGCGCGCGCGGGGGTAGGCCTGCATCCCCACCCCGTTCATCCGCCGCGAGGGACCGGTTCCCGGCGGTTGGTCCGGCGCCGCTGACGGAAGATGGATGCGCCGAAGCCGCGCCGCAACAGCCTGTTGGCGGCTGTGGCGGCAGCGGCGGGCCGGGTTTGCCATGAGCCTCCCGTGATGTGCGGGAGGCCGACACAACAGGTCCCATTGCAGTCGAAACCACCCCCGGCCTCGACCGGGGGTGGTTGCGTCGGTCTCGTTGAAGCAAGCGGTGTCCCGCTCGCGGGAACTGGCGTTGCCGCCGTCCTCACCGCACGAGCATGACCCGCAGAAACGGGTGACGATCGTTGACCGCCCAGCAAGCGGGGCGTTGATGACCCCTGGAACGAAGCGCGGCGTCCATGCGGTGGTCCGGTTCGATCAGGGCAACACGCAGGTGGTGTTGTCCGCTCTGTAGAAATTGGCGCACCCTGCGGAGGTATTGCCGTAAACCGAGGAGGCTGAGACGCCGGCGGGCGTGATCGTGTCCACGTCCATGTACATGCCGCCGCCCTCGCCATATGCGTAGTTGCCGGTTATGGCGGCTGCGCCGGTGATGACGACGCTGGTGTACTTGTACAGGAAAATGCCGCCGCCCTCGAAGGCGGAGTTTCCGGTAATCCTGGCGTTGCCGGCAAGGGTGAGCACGCCG
>CAIPGK010000798.1 GCA_903864575.1 uncultured Chloroflexota bacterium | reverse complement strand
GCTCAAGGGCGCGATACTGGGGCTGGCCGGGCCGGGGGCGTCGATCAGCGGGCTGTGCACGGTGACCGTCGTGGCATCCGACGACCTCGCCGATCGACTCCTCGACCGGCAGCGGCACCCGGCATGGCACGGCCAGCGGACCAAGCTCGTCTACTCCTGGCCGACCGCGACGGCCCAGTGGGATGAATATGCGGAGCTGCGGCGCAACGGCCAGCGCAGCGGGGCCGGCGTGCAGACCGCCAACGATTTCTACGCTGCCAATCAGCCCGCGATGGACGAGGGGGCGGTCGTGGCATGGCCGGCCCGCAAGCAGACCGACGAGCTGACGGCGATACAGCACGCGTACAACCTGCGGATCGACCGCGGTGAGGCTGCATTCGCGGCCGAGTTCCAAAACGAGCCGGTCGTCGAGCAGAAGCACGCGGAGCAGATCACGGCCTTGGAGATCTCGCGGCAGTCGGTCAACGTGCCGCGATGGGTCGTCCCGCGCGGTCTGGACACGCTCACCGCGTTCGTCGACGTGCAGGAGCGGGCGCTCTACTGGGGCGTCGTCGCATGGGGGCACCAGCTCCGCGGCCATGTCGTCGCGTATGGCACGTACCCCGAGCAGGGGCAGAACTACTTCACGCTCCGAGAGGTGAAACGCACCCTGTCGGATGCAGCCGGCGGGGCGGCCATTGAACCGGCCATTCACGCCGGCCTCGAGGCCGTAGCCGCCCTCGTCCTAGATCGGGAGTTGTCCCGCGAGAGCGACGATGCCGTGCTTCGGGTGCAGCAGCTCTTCATCGATGCCAACTGGGCACAGACCGCGGGCGTCGTGAGGGACTTCGCCAGGCGATCAACCTGGGGGCCGCGTGTGCTTCCCACCCACGGCCGATTCGTGGGTGCGAGCAGCTCCAACATCTCCGACAAGAGGCCGGATCGAGGCGAGCGTGTGGGTGCGAACTGGCGCACCTCGACCATCCAGCGGCAGCGGCACGTGTTGTTCGACACCAACGCTTGGAAGTCTTTCCTTGCGGAGCGGCTGCGACTGCCACCTGCAGATCCGCAGGCATTCACGCTCCATGAAGGTGATCACGCGATGTTCTCTGAACACCTCGCGAGTGAGCATCCGATACGCGTCGAGGCCCGCGGTCGAGTCGTCGACGAGTGGCGGCTCACTCCGGGCCGTGACAATCACTTCCTCGACGTCTGCGTGGGCGCAGCCGTTGCGGCATCGTTCTCCGGTATCTCCGCAGTTGGTGCACAAGCACGCCCAGGCGGCGGCCCGCGGAAGGTCATCACGCGGCAAGAGATGGCCGCAAAGCGTCAGCAGCTCATGCGGCAGATGGGCCGGATGTAGTGCAGCAAAATGTAGAATTGAAGTAGCGGGCGAATGCCCAAATAGCCGAGGCCGCCGAGCTGCAACTCGACGGCCTCGAAAACCCGGCATAGGGGGCCGGGCGTCATGCGAGTTTACGCGAGGTCGATTCAGCGTCCAGACAAGATTTCCGACGAGCAGCTCGAGCACCTGGCCGAGCGTATCCGCCGGGAGCAAGACACCCGCAGCGAGATCGAGGCGTGGCAGATCACCAGAGCCGCCATGCAGCGATGGCGATGGGGATCGCGGCCCCGTGTTGCATCGTGACCAGACCACCAGAGGAGGCCGACCAGTGCCAGCCAGTAAGCCCGTCGAGAAGTTCGTAGTCGTTCGCAGCTCGCGGGCGGGTACAGGCAAGGTCGTCGCCCAGGTGCAGCGGTACGCGGGATCGACCGCGTACTACCCTGACGCCAACGCGGCTCACAAGGCTGCGGCCCTCCTGGGCGGCCGGCGGGCCGGCTACATCGTCGAGTCGCGGTTCATCGACGACCGTGGCTGCGAGACGTCGCTCAAGCTCCAGGCCGTGCCGCTCGATGGCCGTATGGTCATCGGGGCGCATTGATGCCCGCCCCGGAACCGCGGCCGGGAGAAGCGTACCGGCTGCGGCAGGCGAGACTCGCTAAGGGCGGCATGCAGGAGATCATCCCATTCCCTGCCGATGAGAGGCTTTTCGCCACGTACCGCGAGGCCGCGACGGCCGC
>CAIPGK010000797.1 GCA_903864575.1 uncultured Chloroflexota bacterium | reverse complement strand
TCAACGGGACGAGGATGTAGCGGGTGAGCGCCCCGGCCAGCAGCGGCACGCCGAGGAAAATCAGCACGCTTTTCGCGATGTCCCACATCGAAATCTGCACGGCGGTCGTCTCCCCGCCGAACCAGGCGGGAATGACCGCGAGGAAGAGCCAGCCGAGGACGGAGTACATGACGATCTGGAAGACCGAGTTGAGCGCCACCAGCACCGCCGCGACCTCGCCGTCGCCCCGCGCCAGCATGTTCCAGATGAGCACCATCGCGATGCAGCGCGCGAGGCCGATCAGGATGACGCCGTTCCGGTAGGCCGGTTCGTTGGCGAGGAAGATCCAGGCGAGCGCGAACATCAGGATCGGCCCGATGATCCAGTTGAGGACGAGCGACAGCCCGAACAGCTTACCCTCGGCCTTGAGGCTGCCGATGCGCTCGTACTTCACCTTCGCCAGCACCGGGTACATCATCCAGAGCAGGCCAAGGGCGATGGGCAGCGAAACCCCCGCCAGTTTCACCCGGTCCAGCGCGACGCTGATCCCCGGCCAGAGGCGGCCGAGCAGCACCCCCGCTCCCATCGCCAGGAAGATCCACAGCGGCAGGAAACGGTCGATGAAGCCGAGGCGCGGCGTGGTGATGGCCGCGGCTGGCGGGATGGCGGCGGTTGCGCTCATGGGATGCAGGCTCCTCTCGTTCGGAGGTATTCAAGCATAGACTTGATTGCTTCGCCAGCGGAGAGCGTGGTGAGTGTTGTGGTTGGGTATCGGGTGTCGGGTATCGGGTATCGGGTGTCGGGTCGAGGGGACGATCCCGTGGCGTCGTTATCCTGGCACGGAATCGTCATCCCGAGGCACGAGGGATCTCGCGTCTTTGGCGACCGACGGGAACCCTCGTGCCGCGGGATGACGGACAACGGAGCGATCCGGGCAGGAACGGACCGATTCAGGAGCAGCAGCCGCTGCCGGGGGCGCAGTCAGGGCCGCAGCCGGGCGCGTCGCCGCTGATGGGTTCGCAGCGCTGGCCCGCGCCGTAGGCGGCTTCGGGCGGAAGGTCGATCGTGCCGAAGAAGGTGGCCAGCGGCGTGGCGAAGGCTCGCCAGGCGTCCGGGTCGATCGAGTAGTAGATCCATTGGGCGTCGCGCCGTGTGCGGACGAGGCCGGATTCCCGCAGTTTCCGCAGATGATAGGAGAGGAGCGCCGGCTCGATGCCGAGATGATCGAGATCGCAGACGCAGGTCTCGGCCTTCATCAGGGCCTCGATGATTCGCAGCCGCTCTCCGCCCGTCAATGCCTTCAGCATGGAGAGCGAATGCTGCAGATCGGTTGTGGTGGCCGTGTTCGTCGTCAACTGGAGCGCGATCATGTGGGCAACCCTTGTCTGACCCGGCATCCATGTGAACCGGACATGATGGTAGCCCATTTTTGCCATGCATCGGTGTGGCAGGTCGCATGGCGGCGGGAAACCCGGGTTCGGGGGGGCGCCCGGGCGACGGCGGGAGCATCGGGAGTCGCGCTACACCGTCCAGTCCAGCATCTGCACCGGCCAGATCGTGCCCGGTTCCGCGCGGCGCGTGCCCTCGGAGATGACCACCAGGCCGTTGGCGCGGGCGAGGGTGCTGAGAACCCCGGAGCCTTGCCCTCCGGCGGGCGAGGCGACGTAGCCGCCCTCCTCCCAGCGGACCGCCGCGCGTACGAAATGACGGCGGCCGCCCCGGTTGTCCACCTCGCCATCGAGCCTGGCCATCACGGTCGGGATGGAGAGATCGCGCAGACCGAGCATCCTGCCGATGGCCGGGCGCGCGAATTGCTCGAAGGCGACGGCGGCGGCAACCGGGTTCCCCGGCAGGCCCAGCAGTGGAATCCCGCCCAGCCTTCCGAAGGCGAGGGGCTTTCCGGGTTTGATCTTCACCTGCCAGAGGTCGATCTGCCCGTCGGCCTGCAACACCCGCTTCACCATGTCGTAATCACCGACGGAGACGCCGCCGGTGGTGAGAATGAGATCGCATCCCGCCGCGTCCGCAAGGCGGGCGCGCAGGGCATCCTGCCGGTCGCGGGCAATGCCGAGGATCACCGGTTCCCCGCCCGCGCGGCGCACGGAGGCGGCGATGACAGTCGTGTTGCTGTTGCGAATCTGTCCGGGGCCGAGCGGTTCGCCCGGATCGACCACCTCGTCGCCCGTCGCCAGCACCGCGACCCGCGGTCTGCGATGGACGGCCGCGTGGGTCAATCCGAGGGAGGCCATCACGCCCAGTTCGGCGGGGCGCAGGCGCGCGCCTGCCAGCAGCACGCGTTCGCCTGCGGAGAAGTCCTCTCCCGGTGGGCGGACGTTGCTGCCCAGTGGGGCAGCGGTCTGGATGAGGATGTCGTGACCGGGGCGTCCGCGCATCGGGTCGCTGGAGGCTGCTTCGTCGGTGTCCTCGAAGCGGACGACGGTATCCGCGCCGCCGGGCATCGCCGCGCCGGTCATGATCCGCACCGCCTCGCCCGGCCCGACGACCGCCCCCAGCACGCTCCCCGCCGCGACCTCGCCGACGACCCGCAGGGGTGATGGCGCGGCAGTGATGTCCTCGGCGCGAACGGCGAACCCGTCCATCGCCGAATTGGCGAAGGCGGGCACGCTGTGGGTGGCGATCACGTCGTCGCGGAGGGCCATGCCGAGTGCATCCGCGAGGGGCAGGTCGATCCGGTCGAGGGGCGCGAAGGCGGCGAGGATACGCTCGCGCGCGGCATCGACGCCGATGGCCTGGTGATCGGTCGACGCCTGCTCGTGGTCGTCCGGGGCGCGCTGGGCCATGTGCGAGGACCTCCTGCTGCGGCGAGGGGTGTGAACGGGATCGTCGTGCCTCCCTGCCGTCCTTCCCGCCCTGTCGTCCCGCCTCGGCCCCGTCCCGTCATCCCGTCCACCGTCCCGTCCCGTCATCCTGTCCCGTCATCCCGCCGAACGTCCCGTCCCGTCATCCCGAGGCACGAGGGATCTC
>CAIPGK010000796.1 GCA_903864575.1 uncultured Chloroflexota bacterium | reverse complement strand
TCATCCTGATCGACGTGGACCGGGCGCAACTCGTCGAGCGGCTCGGCGGTCGACGAACCTGTCCGGCCTGCAACGCGGTCTACCATGTGTCCTACAACCCTCCGACCGTGGAGGGAATCTGCGATGCGTGCGGCGGCACGTTGATCCAACGGGGCGACGATACCCCGGAAGCGGTCGAGAAGCGCCTCGACACCTACTATGCGGTGACCGCGCCGCTGCTCGAGTTCTACGAGGAGCGCGGACTCCTGGCGAGGGTCGATGGTTCGCAAGCGATTGACAACGTCACCGAAGCCGTCACGGCCTCGATCGAGCGGCTCCGCCGCGGCCATTCCGCAGGGTAGGCCCGACCGGATGCCGCCAACGATCAAGAACGCCCGGGAAATCCAGAAGATGCGGGAGGCCGGCGCCGTGGTGGCCCTGATCCACCAGCGGATCGCCATGGCCATCGCGCCAGGCGTGACGACCATGGACCTCGACACCATCGCCCGCGATACGCTCGCGGACGTTGGCGCGATCTCCTCATTCCTTGGGTACCATGGCTTCCCGGGACATATTTGCGCCTCGGTCAATGAGGAAATCGTGCATGGCATCCCCGGCAGGCGAGTGCTACGCGATGGCGACATCATCGCCGTCGACGTCGGCGCGATTCTCGATGGCTGGCACGGCGACTCAGCCTGGACCTACCCGGTGGGCCAGATCTCGGACGATGCAAAACGGCTCCTCGACGATACCGAGCGATCGCTCGAGATTGCCATCGCGCACGCGAAGAGCGGCGCCCGTCTTGGGGAAGTCGGTCATGCGGTGGAAGTCTTCGCCAAGGCGCGGGATTACGGCGTGATCCGGGACTATGGCGGGCACGGAATCGGGCGCACCATGCACGAGGAGCCGCACGTGCCGAACCACGGCGATCCGAATCGGGGCATGATCCTGAGGACCGGGCTGACGCTGGCGATCGAACCGATGCTGACCCTCGGCACGGAAGAGACGCGCACGCTGGCCGATAACTGGACGGTCGTCACCACCGATGGGTCCTGGTCGTCGCATTTCGAGCATACCGTGGCGATCACACCGGAAGGCGGCGAAATCTTGACGAAACGGCTGCCAGTGCCTGTATAATCGGAACTTCGCGCGCATGGTTGCCCATGCGCTGTTGTCACGTGGGTCAAACGACGCGACAAAAGGCGGCGCGGGGCGCCGCGAGGACGAGAGGAATCGCGATGAAGGTATCGGCTTCGGTGACGAAGCGGTGCGAGAAGTGCCGGATCATCCGCCGCCATGGCGTGATCCGGGTGATCTGCACCAATCCGCGTCACAAGCAGCGACAGGGCTAGGCCCGGAATCGGATGGAGAGGTAAGGGCGCATGGCACGTATCAGTGGTGTGGACCTGCCCCGCGACAAGCGTGTCGAGGTTGGACTCACCTACATTTATGGGATCGGACTGCACACGAGCCAGAAATTGCTCGAGCGGACGCGGGTCAGCCCGGACACCCGGGTCAAGGACCTGACCGACGAGGAAGTCAACCGGCTGCGCGAGATCATCGACAAGGAAATGCGCGTCGAGGGCGATCTTCGGCGCGAGGTGGCGATGAACATCAAGCGGCTCATGGACATCGGTTCCTATCGGGGCATGCGCCATCGTCGCGGACTGCCGTGCCGTGGCCAGCGGACGCGGACCAATGCCCGCACGCGCCGTGGTCCTCGCCGCGCGGTTGGCGGACGCAAGAAGAAGTAGCCAAAACGGCTGTTTGGATAGGCGTAACCGGAAACGATCTGGTTGCACTGATGATATCGGCTGCATGACGGCCGGTGGAGGCGCTGCGAATTCATGGCTGAGCGACGGAAGCAAGGCAAGGGCAAGACACGTGTTCGGCGAAGGGATCGAAAAAACATCCCTCGTGGACGCGCTTACATTCAGGCCACGTTCAACAACACCATCGTGACCTTGACCGATCCCGCCGGGAACGTGATCTCCTGGTCGAGCGCGGGTTCCAATGGCTTCAAGGGCAGCCGTAAGAGCACGCCCTATGCCGCGCAGGTAACCGCCGAAGCGGCGGCTCGCAAGGCGATGGAGCACGGCCTGCGGCAGGTCGATTGTTTCGTTAAGGGTCCGGGCTCGGGCCGGGAGATGGCGATCCGGTCGCTGCAGTCGGCGGGAGTGCAGGTGATTTCGATCACCGACACGACGCCGATCCCGCACAACGGATGCCGCCCGCCGAAGCGTCGGCGCGTCTGATTCGTAAGCTTGATGCGTTTCGCCCCTGGTGACCTGCCCGGTCCGGGGGTTGGAGGATCGATCACCACATGGCTCGATACACGGGTCCCGTCTGCCGGCTGTGCCGGCGCGAGGGATTGAAGCTTTACCTCAAGGGTGCGCGCTGCGATGGGCCGAAGTGCCCCATCACCCAGCGGACGCCCGCCAAGAACTTCCCGCCGGGTCAGCATGGCCAGCGCCGCACTCGGCGCCCATCGGAATTTGGCCTCCAGCTGCGCGAGAAGCAGAAGGTCCGCCGGTTTTACGGCGTGATGGAAGGTCAGTTCCGCAAGCATTTCCACGAGGCTGAGCGCAAGGGCGGCGTCACCGGCGACAACCTGCTGCAGATTCTCGAGTCGCGGCTGGATAACGTCGTGTACCGGATGGGTTTTGCGGATTCCCGCAAGCAGGCCCGGCAACTCGTGCGCCACGGTCACTTCATGGTGAATGGCCGAAAGACCAACATCCCCTCGTTCCTGGTGCGCGCTGCCGACGTGGTGTCGGTCCGCCCCGAAAGCCGCAAGCGCGAATACTTCTCCACTATCGGAGACGTGCTCCAGAGCAAGCGGGCGCCGGAGTGGCTGAGCGTCGACGCGAACCAGCTTTCGGGCAAGGTGCTGAGCCTTCCGGTTCGCGATCAGATCGAGATCCCGCCTTTCAACGAGGCGCTGATCGTCGAGCACTACAGCCGGTAGGGTAACTCGATGGCGAGACTGGCTCGCCGGCAGGTGTGGCGCGACCGCGCCGCCGGTGAACGGTTCGCAGGAGGCGAAAAGGCTTGTTCGAGAAACCCCAACCCAATCAGGCGGCCTTCAAGCTCACCGAAGAGGCGAGCGGCCTCAATTACGGCCGGTTCGTCGCCGAGCCGCTGGAGCAGGGCTACGGAACCACGCTGGGGAATGCCCTGCGGCGGATCCTGCTCCGCTCTCTCGATGGCGTCGCCGTATCGCGCATTCGCATTGACAACGTCTGGCACGAGTTCTCCACCATCCCGCACGTTCGCGAGGATGTCACCGAGATCGTGCTCAACCTGAAGCGCATTCGCCTCAAGCGGGTGATGGAGATGAGCGGAGACGCGCGCGCCCATCTCTACGTCCGCGGTGACGCCTCGGGCGAGCGTGTCGTGACGGCGGCGGATGTCGATTGGCCGACCGAGGTCGATCTCATCACTCCCGAGCAGGTGATCGCCACGATCGACTCGCCGGACGGCGTGCTCGATATGGACATCTGGATCAACCGCGACAGCGGCTACAAGCCGGCGGAACTCCAGGAGACCTACTCGCTGGGCGAGATTCCGATCGATGCGATCTACACCCCGATCCGGTCGGTCAATTTCGTGGTCGAGCGCACCCGCATCGGGTCCGCCACCGATTACGACCGTTTGACCATCGAGATCGAGACCGATGGCACCATCGAGCCCGATGTGGCCCTTGCCGAATCGGCGCAAATCCTGGTCGAGAATGCCCGCGTGTTCGCGGACTTCCGGCGTCAGGCGCGCGAGGCGGCTACCCCGGCAACCTCATACATTCCGGATGAGGTCCAGAGCAAACCGCTCGCCGATCTCGGCCTCTCCCCGCGCGTGCTGAATGCGCTTCGGAGCCGCCAGATCGAGCGGGTCGGTCAGGTCCTGACCATGGACCCGGACCAACTGCTTTCGATCCGCAACTTCGGTCCGCGCTCGCTGACCGAGCTTCGCCAGAAGCTCGCGGAGTTCGGGTATCTGCCGGAGAGCGAAATCAACAACTTCTCCTATGACGGCATGAGCGACGGCGAGCTCAGCGGCGATGATTTCCTGGGCGACGGCGATGACATCGCCTCCATCGTTACGGGTCTCGCCAGCGAGCCGGACGTCGAGGGTGAGGAGTAACCTGTCATGAGGCACGCGAAGGCAGGCCGCAAGTTCGGCCGCAACCCAGCCCAACGAAGCGCGCTGCTCCGGCAGCTCGCCATTTCGATGATCCTGCACGAGCGGGTCACCACGACCGAGGCGAAGGCGAAGACC
>CAIPGK010000795.1 GCA_903864575.1 uncultured Chloroflexota bacterium | reverse complement strand
TATCGGCTGGAATCTCGCCCCGCCCTCCGCGATCGGGGATCCGACCTACGCCGCGAGCGCCATGTTCGACGTCCGCATCGATGCCCCCGCCCGCTGGGCCGTCGTCTCCAGCGGCGTTGCGGTCGACCGCGCCGCGGGCGAACCGGGCCGCGCCGTCACCCAACTGGTGGCAGGTCCCGCCCGCGAGTTCACGCTCGCCCTCGATGACGACTGGGCAGCAACGTCGATCGAGCAGGACGGGGTGACCATTACCGCCTGGACCGAACCGGACCGGACCGACCCCGCCAGCGCGCGACGCGCCGTCGAGAGCGCCGCCGCCGCCCTCGCATCCTTCGACCGCCTGCTGGCCCCCTACCCGTACCGCGAACTGGACCTCGTGGATGTTCCCCTCGCCGGCGCGCTCGCGGTCTCGTGGTCCGGCATGATTTTCCTGGACGGCGGGGCGATGCTCGCCGGGTACGCCGCGAATGACCCCGGCGCATTCGACGCCGTGATCGCCCACGAGGTCTCCCATCTCTGGTGGGGCGCCACGGTCGGCAGCGACTCCAATACCCACCCCTTCATCAACGAGGGCCTCGCGACCGTTTCCGCGGTCGCCGCCCTCCGCGAGCAGGATCATCCGGACGCGGAGGCGGCGCTCGAGCGCTGGATTCTCGATCCGGCGGCCTCGCTCCTCGCCGCCGGCGACGCCATCGTCGATCTCCCCGCCGACGCCCCCGGCGACGCCCTCGCCCGCTCGCAGGCCATTTACGGGAAGGCCGCGCTCGGCTTCCTCGCGATCCGCGCGGAGATCGGCGACGAGGCATTCCGGGCAGGTCTCCGCGCCGTCTCCCGCGACTACCAGTTCGGCATCATGACCCCGCGCGATCTCCGCGCCGCCTGGGAGCGGGCCTCGGGGCGGGACCTGGGCCCGTTCTGGCGGACGTGGTTCGACAGCGCCGAATTGACCGCAGCCGAGATCGCGGCGGTCGCCGAGTCCCTCTCCCGTTGATCCTGCTGAGCCTGCTCGGAGCGCGGAGTGGCGGCTGCCGGAGAGGAGCGCCAATCCCAGCGCGTCGGCCCCGTGCCGGGAACGAGCACAGGTTCAACGCGGATTTGGACCGTTTTTGATCCATTTCGTCTCTTGCCTCCCGCCCTGCGTCCCGCCATGATGGTGGCATCAGGAAGATCCCCGGATCGCTCCTGGGAGGCGCGTCAATCGCGCCGGGTCCCGGAGCCCGTCACGCCAGCATCGCTGGCGGCGCAGCGGGTGTGCGGACCGTCCTCTTTCACCCCGGCCGCCGGCGCTCCGCGTTGCGCAGCGGTCTTGCCTCACGGGCGCTCTGCCGCCCCCTCTGCTGCGCCTCATCCGGCGGCGTGCGCGGCGCCGCCGGGCAGCGTCCCCACAGTGTGTCACCCTGCTGATAGACTCTATCCGGCAATCAGGGTGTCGGATCGTCACCATTCGACGCACACTGCCGCGCGACGTCGCCGGCGGGATCGCAGGCAGCACGTGAAGGAGCAACGCACCATGGAGCAGCAATTCTGGGGCTGGGTCATGATCGCCCTCGGTCTGGTGGTCGCGATCTTCGGCGACCGGGCCTTCCGGGTCGGGTTGGCGATCGCGGGGTTCGCGGGCGGCTTCCTGCTCGCGTTCTTCCTGCTCGGCAACAATCCCTCGCTCAATCACGTCCTGATCTCGCTGGTCGGCGGGTTCGCCGGCGCGGCGCTGGCGATGGCCCTCGTGAAGTACTCGGCGCATCTCGCGGGAGCGCTGCTCGGGCTTGCCGCCGGGCTCGCCATCGTGGGCCTGCTCGGGCTCTCCGCTGGCGGCGGCATCAGCCGCACCATCGGCATCATTCTCGCGATCGGCGCGCTGGTCGGCGGCGGGGTGCTGGGCCCGTGGCTGGGAAACAACGCCCTGCTGCTGGCATCGGCGGGTCTCGGTTCGCTGCTGCTGGTCGCGGGTCTGCAAGCCGCTTTCGGCCCGCAGCTCGGCGTGGCTGACGAGTCCGTCCGGCGCATCCTCTCCGGGCCGCTCAGTTTCACCCTCTTCGTGATCTGCTTCCTGCTCGCCGCGCTCGGGCAGATCGATTTCGGCGGCTTTGGCGGGAGCAGAAAGGCGCGCTCCTGACCGATCCGCGACACGCCGCCACCCCGGGACCGGGCGGGGCTCCGGGGCCGCGGCGCGCCCGCAAGGCCAATCGGCGAGAGGCAGCACACGACACCGGAGAGAAGCTCTAGAATGCCCCCGGCGGCGGGAATCCGCTGTTTGCCGGCCATCCTGCTCGGGCGATGCCCGCCCCTGGCCGCCGCACCGACGCGGAAGGATGCTCCAATGGCCGCCGCCTCGCCGTCGCCCACCGAGAAGGCGCCCTCCATGCGCGACCTGCTCCGCAAGGACGACGTGCTGACGCTGATCATCTCGCGGATGGCGACCGCGCTGGGGCTCGCCACCCTGTCCTACGGCGCGATGGTCTTTCTCGCGCAGGAGGGCTCGAGCCAGCTCCAGATTTCGCTGATGGGCATGACCCGGTATGCCGCCGCCCTCCTGTTCGGCCTCGGCGGCGGCATGATGGCCGACGCCATGAGCAAGCGCGGCGCGCTGTTCGCCGCCTATGCGATCCAGGCCGCGATCTGCTTCATCGTCCCGATCTTCGTCGGCGACGGGCTCGGGCCGCTCTTCTCGGTCGTCTTCATCTCCGCCATCCTCGGCCAACTGGCGACCCCGGCCATCAAGTCCGCCGTCTCGCTGGTGGCCACGCCCGGCGAGGTGGCCACGGCGTCGGCGCTGATCACGGTCGGGTCGGGGGTGGCGTCGGCGATCGGTTCCAGCCTGCTCGCGCCGCTGCTCCTGAACCTCGGCGGCATCCGGTGGGTGATGTTCGGATCCGGACTGATCATGCTGCTGGGGGCGATCCGGGCGC
>CAIPGK010000794.1 GCA_903864575.1 uncultured Chloroflexota bacterium | reverse complement strand
TCACCGTCACCGGCGGCGCCTACGCTCTCCGATTGCGCCGCCACCTGCACCTCGATCCTGAACGGAGGACTGCCTTGGCAGCAACGCTCGCCGAACTCAAGACCGCTCACGGCGGCAGCGACCACGGGTCGCACGATCACGGCCACTCGGACCATCCGCCCTCCAGCACCGGGCTGGACAGCCGGAAACTGCTGATGTGGGCCTTCCTTGCGTCGGACACCATGTTCTTTGGCGCGTTGATCGGCACCTACATGACCTACCGCGGCCGCGCCGAGGCCATGGGCGTCGGCCCGTACCCGTCCGAGATCTTCGACATCCCGTACACCTCGGTGAGCGCCTTCGTGCTCCTGATGTCCTCGCTGACGATGGTGCTCGCGGTGTCGGCCATCTACCGCGGCGATCTCCGCAAGAACCGCGCGTGGCTGCTTGCCACGGCGGTGCTGGGCGCGATCTTCGTCGGCGGCCAGGTCTTCGAGTTCACGACCTTCTCTCACGAGGGCATGAACCTGAACACCAACATCTTCTCCTCGTCCTTCTACGTCTTGACCGGGTTCCACGGCCTCCACGTGACACTCGGCATCATCTGGCTGCTGACGCTGGTGTGGGTGTCGCTCCGTGGCGGATTGACGCAGAAAGACGCGATGAGCGTCGACGTCGCAGGGTTGTACTGGCACTTCGTCGATATCGTTTGGATCGTCATCTTCGTGCTGGTTTACCTGATCCCGTACCCGAAGGTCGAGGGAGCAGGCGAGACTGGCGGCGAGGCCGCCGAAGGGGCATTCCACCTCGTTCAGCGGGCGATCGAAGCGCTTCCCTTTTAGGACCGCCGTAGCATCAGGAGCAGTGAACCGATGTCGAGCCACGCGCACGCACTGGACACCGACCACGGCGGCGGCGACCACGACGCCTCGATGGACAAGTTCTACGTCAAGGTTGCGATCATCCTGACGATCATCACGATCATCGAGGTCGCGATTTACTACGTCAGCGCGCTCCAGGGTGTCCTGATCCCGGCGTTGCTGGCGCTGTCCACGCTCAAGTTCGTGATGGTCGTCAGCATCTTCATGCACCTGAAGTACGAGAACAAACTGTTGACCTGGATCTTCGTCGCGGGGATGTTCATCAGCGTCGCGGTGATGATTGCGATGGTCAGCGTCTTCCACGCTGGAACGTACTACGCTCCGGTCCTGCTCCCGGCGGCCAGCTAGGAGCCGGGCGCGCAGCTGCCCGGATGCAACCGCGTCCGGGCGGCGAGAGGTTGTCCCATGCTCCCCTACGTCGTCCTGGCGATGCCCTCCTTCCACGCCGGGGAGCCCGATCCAACCGGATGGCTCTGGAGCGATTGGCGGCTCGATCCCGGCGTGGTGATCGCGCTGTTCCTTGCGGCTGCGCTCTATGTGATCGCAACCGGTCCGCGCAACCGCGCCGATGATGGAACGACGCTGCGCCCGGTGACCGTCGGCCAGCGGGTCAGTTTTTTCGCCGGACTGGTGTCCATCCTCGTCGCGATGGGACCGCCGCTGCATGACTGGGCGGAGCACTACCTGCTCACCGCCCACATGGTCCAGCATATGATCCTGCTGCTTCTGACGCCGTCGCTGCTGCTGCATGGCATTCCGGAGTGGATGTACGCGCCGCTCGTCCGGAACCCTGTCACCAATAGGATCATGTATGTGCTGACGCGGCCGCTGGTGGCCTATCTGCTCGCGGCCGTCGTGCTCATCGCCTGGCACGTTCCCGCGCTGTATGAGGCAGCGCTGTACAGCGACCCGATTCACTCCTTCGAGCATTTCACTTTCGTGGCCACGTCGATGCTGGCGTGGTGGCCCATCATGGGCAATGTCCCGCAGTGGCCGCGGATATCGCCCCTGATGCAATGCCTGTACTTCTTCGCGTTGACGTTGCCGGGTTCGGCCGTTGGCGTGTATCTGACCTTCTCCGATGCCGGGCTCTACCGTCCGTATGACACCGCGCCGCGCGTGTTCGGGATTCCGAACTACATGGACCAGCAGATCGCCGGACTGCTGATGTGGGTGGGGGAGGCTACCATCTTCCTGCTGCTCATCACGTACACCTTCCTCAAATGGTGGG
>CAIPGK010000793.1 GCA_903864575.1 uncultured Chloroflexota bacterium | reverse complement strand
TAACCGGGCCGAACGGGTTCGAGCGGACCCTCAAGACGGGCATTTGCAGGGTGCTGAATGGCGGCTTCGCGAAGGAGACCCTCGACCTGCTCGATCCCGGCGAGTACACGGTGAGGGCGACAGCGGGGAAGCGTTCCGGGCAGGAGACCTTCACCATCGAACGGGACCGGACGAAGCAGGTGACGGTGAAACTGCGCTGTCCCGCGCACGGCTAACGCACACGACACGCGCTCAGCCAGGTCGGCTGGCGCCGGGACCATGATCCACGGGTGAACGGAGTTGGGGATGAAACGATCGCAACGAGGACGCTGGGCGCCGATCGCGCGGGGGGTGCTGGTGCTGGCGGCGGTGCTGCTCCTGCTGCCGCTGGCGGCGATGCTGCAGACGCCGCGGGAGAGCGCGGCGCAGACAGTTGCGCAGGATTCGCTGTGGGCCGGGACCTCCGGGCTCGTCGGGGTGTGTGCGGACCCGTCGTCAGCGGCCTCGCTCAGCGGATGTTTCGCGTCGGCCACGAGCACCTGGTCCAGTAGTGTGGTCATTTCCGTCGCCACCGATGGCGTGAACGTCTATTTCGCCAGCCAACTCTACGGCGGCCTGAGTTGCCCGATCGCCGACCTCGGCACGAACTGCACCCGGATCATGGCCGGACCCTGGGGCAGCGACAAGGGCAAGGAGGTCTGGACGTTGGCGGCGGCGGACGGCCAGATCTGGATCGGACAAGGCACCGGCGAAATCTACCGCTGCCCGGCGAACGTGCCCTACGTCAAGCAGGACTACGCGCCCTCGCAGTGCGTGCTGCTGGACGATGCGGGGAACCGCGGGGTGCATTCGTTGCTGCTGGCGAACGGCACGTTGTACGCCGGTCTTAGCTACGCTGGTACCGGCGCCGAGCAAAAGAAGCAAGGTCTCCTCTGGAGTTGCTCGCCGGATACCGTGAACGCCTGCTCCACCCTCGACAGTTATGGCCAAACGCTGGCCTGGTCGCTCGCTGCCGGCGGCGGCTATCTCTGGGCCGGACTCGCGAACGGCATCATCTGGCGCTGCGACCTGAACGCGGCGAACGCCTGCGCCAACTGGGAGAAGTCGGGGGGCCAGGTGAAATCGATCTCCTACGATGGGCAGGGAACCCTCTACGCGGCGATCGATGCCGACGACGGCGTGGTCTGGTCGTGCCCGACCGCCTACGCCAACGGCTGCAGCAACGTGCTTTCCAGTGTGACGTCCTGGTCTGTCGCCGCTGGCGCGGGCAGCGTCTTCTCCTCTACATATTTGAAGGGGATGTACTTCGGATCGAGCCTGTTCACCGCGGTGGGCAGCGGCATCGGCTCCTGGGGTTCGAGCGTTCTGCTCTACGTCCCGGCCGATGGCCCGGCCGGCGTCGGCGGCGTCTCGCTGACGGTCAAGGCCAAGGCCCTCAGCCAGAAGCTCGTGAAGCGCTGCGACAAGCCGGGCCGGACGGCCCGGGCGACCGTCACCGTCACCGGCCCGGAGGGGTTCACCAAGACCATGAAGGTCGGAGCCTGCGCCCTGGTGAAGAACGGCGCCATGAAGCAACGCGTCG
>CAIPGK010000792.1 GCA_903864575.1 uncultured Chloroflexota bacterium | reverse complement strand
GCTGATTCCCGACATGCTCGGGAAGAGCGGCGTGCCCGACTCCGGACGCGTCTCCGAGACATGGGAGATCAGCGACGAAAAGGGCGGGCGCGCCACCATCACAGAAGGTCCCTATGCCGGAAAACTCCTGAACGATCTCGTCATGGCTGAACCGGACGGACTCGTGGGGATCGGCTGGCGAGGGCCACACTTCCCGCTGCTCGGCAAATTCCTCGATGCATCTCACATGCTCCCCGTGCACCTCCACGCCAACGACGCCGACGCCGCCCGCATCTATGGCGATCCGAACGGGAAGAGCGAGGCCTGGCACATCCTCTGGTGCGCACCCGGCGCCACGATCCTCACCGGCATCAAACCCGGCAACAGCGACGACGACCTGCGCGCCGCCTTCCTCGACGAGGATTACGACCGGGTTATGTACCGCCATGCCCTGCACCCCGGCGACACCGTGCACGTTCCCGGTGGCATCCTTCACAGTTTCGGCCCGGATACCCTTATCTTCGAAATCCAGCAGACCAGCGACCTCGCCCGGACCGTTATGCCGACCGACATCCACGATAACCGCCTGCCGCTCGACGAGTGGCAGGCCAACATCGACAAGACGCTCGCCGAACTCCACCAGGACTATTTGCCCATCCCACACCCGGGCCTCGAAAAGGCCCCCGACCGCAACGGCAACCGCGCCCGGATCTGCTGCGCTGGCCCGCACTTCGCGCTCGAACGGTGGACTCTTGCCGGTCCCCACGCGGAGCCCGCCCATCCGGAACGATGCCTCACCCTCTCCAACGTTGGCGACGCGGTGACGATCCGCTGGTCCGGCGGAGAGACCGTGCTTGCGAAAGCGGAGTCCTGCATTCTTCCCGCGGCCATCGGCGAGGTCGAGATCCTCCCCTCCGGCGCTGGCGACCTCATCGCCTGCTATGTGCCCGATCTTGCGCGGGACATCGTCGCCCCGCTGCGTGCCGTCGGCCACTCCGACGAGGCGATCGCCGCGCTTGGCGAGGTCTTCCCCCGCTGAACCGCCCGCTCGGCGAATCTCCCCCTGGCATCGAAATTGCGTCACCCCCGGCAGGAGCGCCGGGGGCGACGCTGCATCGGTGCAGAGCAAACTCGACAACTCACGACCCCCGGCCCCTACGCCCGCCAGCGTGCGGAAGGAGCCATGCGGACATGGACGCCCGCAACATCACCACCCTCGCCCGCCGGTTCGCCGCCGGTCTCACCCGCCGCGACGCCATCCACAGCCTGCTGGCTGGCGGGGGCGCGGTTGCATTGGTCACGATGGCTGCGCCCGCCAACGTGGGTGCCCGCCGCAAAAAGCGTTGCAAGCCCAGCAAGGCTGGAGCGTTTTGCTCACAGGACAAGGAATGCTGCCCGCTGACGACCAGGCGCAAATGCGACGTCGCGGACAACGCATCCAACAGCGACACCACCTGCTGCGGCGCCGAGGGCGCGGTTTGCGGCGGCGTCAATACCGACTACGACACCATCTCACCACACTGCTGCGCCGGGTTCCGCTGCTCGACCGACGAGCTTCAGAACGGTGGCCCCGGTATCTGTCAGAAGGCAAATTCCTTCTAGCCTCCGAGGTCGCCAACCTGGTCCAACGGTCGTTCGCGCCGGGGGGCGGTCAACGCTCCCCGGCCTGAGGCCATCCCTGACAACATCATTCCGCTCTTCTGCGCGCACGCTGCTTATCGCGCCGATAACGCGGCGCATGTCGCTCCTCCTGCCGTTCGCCGCAACGCTCCCCATCCCGGAAGATGCGACAGCGAAGCGCTGCCTCTCCCGCCTCGCCCCCTGCCTCCGGCGGAAGGAGTGCTGCGGCAAGGCGACCCGCTGCACCACCAGCCACGGAGCTGGTTCGAAAACCTGCTGCGGTGGAAGCGGCGCGCTTTGCCAAAGCGATCTCACCTGCTGCATCACCCACCTCTGCGAGGCTGGCACATGTCAGGCGGTTCCACTGGCATAGCGCAGACACGTTCTGCCGACGCGGGGAGTTTTGACCGCGCCCAGGCGTATTCGATGCCAAATCAGGAACGCGCCTTCACGCTCATGCCTGGCTTTCTGCCCCAAGCCGCGCGAGTTCGTGCATCTGCCCGCTGGTCGCCGCATACAACTCCCGGTAGACCCGGTAATAGCGGTCATAAACTGCCTGCTCCTGTGTCCGGGGCCGGTAGGTGGCGGCAGGCTTCACCCAGTCCCGACGAAGGTTGTCCAGTGAGGGGATGATTCCGGTTGCCAGCCCCGCGAGGAATGCATCACCGTATGACGCGCCGATGGTTTTCTCGGGAACGTCCTGCGGCAATCCGCTCGCATCGGAGACGATCTGCAGCCACAGCGGATTCTTCGCCCCACCGCCGACGGCGACGAGCCGCTTCGGCGGCGCGCCCATCTCGGCCATCGTTTCGAGATTGTGGCGGACCCCATAGGCCGTGCCCTCGAGACTTGCGCGGTAAAGATGACCTCGGCCATGGGTAAGCGTCAGCCCCACGTACATGCCGCGCGCGTCCGGATCGTTGATCGGCGTCCGCTCTCCGGCGAAAAACGGCAGGCAGACCAACCCATCGGAGCCTGGGCGCACCCCGGCGGCCAGGTCTGCAAGCGCAGCGTAGGCATTCGGGCCACCACCGGCCTCGGCCGCCATCTCCGTCGCGCCGAGCGTGTCGCGGAACCATCGAGTCAGCGCCCCGGTGGTGCTCATGCCGCCATCGATCGCATACATCCCTGGAAGCAGGTAGGCGGTGGACCACATGCGCGGGTCGGGCACGGGCGATCCCGTCACGTGAATGAAGAACATCGTGGTGCCGTACATCACCATCATGTCGCCGGGGTCGATAACCCCGACGCTGATCGCCTCCGCCGCAGCGTCGATCGTCCCCGCCGTTACCGGGATCCCCGCCGAGAGCCCGGTCTCCGCCGCCGCGACCGGCGTCACCTGCCCGGCAATCTCGTTCGACCACAGCAGACGCGGCAGTTTCGCCAGATCCACGATAGGCCCGGCAAACCGCTCGTCCCATCGTGCTCCGCGTAAATCGTAGAGCGGGTTGTAGTAGGAGGCTGTGTGGTGATCCATCACGAACTCGCCAGTGAGCCGCTGGACCAGGAATGACGACGCCGCCAGCATCATGTGGGTCCGGGCGTAGACGTCAGGCTCCCGGTTCTTCAGCCAGAGAATCTTCGGCCCGATTGCCTGCGAGGTCAGCGCCATGCCGCCAAGGTCGAACAGCGCGTCCTCGCCAAAATGATCGTTCAACCAGGCGATCTCATCGGACGCCCGCGTGTCGATACCGTACAGGATGCCGTTTCGCAGGGCGGTTCCCCGCTCATCGACCGGCAGCAGACACGCGCCGATCCCCGAGACAGCGACCGCGCCCACCGCGCCTCCATCAACTCCCTGCGCCAGCATCTGCCGGGTCAGCCCGACGAACTCGCCCCACCAGGTGGAGTCGGGATCATGCTCCGCCCAACCGGGTTTCGGCAGCAGCAAATCGTGCTCGATCGTCGCGCTCGCGATGACCTCGCCATCCGGCCTGCAGATAACCCCCTTGGAGCTGTAGGTCCCGATATCGACTCCGAGCAGCAGATCCCCGGCCACAGGCGCCTCCAACGTACTGCGCGGGCGTCCATCCTCGCATCGCCCACGACCCGTGCGGCGATCATAGCAAAGCCGCGCCCGCTGACCCGCATGCACCCAGTGCGTGCTCCGGAATAGCCGGATGGTCAGGAGACGCGCATCGCCGGTCTGCCGCACAATGCTCCACAGACGAATGGACGTCAATCGTGGAGCGATGCCGCAATGACGCAGGAAACGGCAACCCGGCGATTCGAGGGACAGAGCGTGCTGGTGACCGGCGGCGCGAACGGGCTCGGGCTTGCGACCGCCCAGCGCTTCGCAGCCGAAGGGGCGCGGGTATGGGTCGCGGACATGGACCCCGAAACACCTGCCAAGGGCGCGGCGTTCGGGGGCGCGGGCGTCATCATCGACGTCTCGGAACCGGGAGCGATCGACCGCCTGGTTGACGTCATTGTCGGCAAGACCGGCCGTCTCGATGTCGCGGTTGCGGCGGCGGGCATCGCAGGTGGCGCACCTGTTGCCGAACTCGAGGACGATCTCTACCGAACGATCATGTCGACCAACCTCGATGGCGTCCTCCGCACCTGTCGCGCCGCTGCACGGGTCATGCTCCTCCGCAGGCAGGGCAGCATCATCACCGTGTCGAGCGTCTTCGGGCGCGAGGGGCCGGCGGGAACCGCGGCTTACGCCGCGTCGAAGGCGGGCGTCATCGGCCTTACCCAGTCGCTGGCGCGGGAACTTGCGCCGGACGGGATCAGGGTGAACTGCATCGCCCCCGGGCATATGATGACGGATCTCTACGCCAATGCGGTCGCCCGCCGCGCCGCGCGAGCCGGCATTCCCATCGAGGAGCAGTTCGACAAGGAGCGGGCGCGCGTCCCCATGGGAAAGTTTGGAACCGGCGAGCATGTCGCGGGACTTTCCGCCTTCCTCGCTTCCCCGGACGCCGAGTACATCACCGGACAAACGATAAACGTGGACGGCGGCCTGCAGTCGCGGTAGGAACGGCTACCGGGCATCGAGCATTCGACGCAGCGCCGCGGTGTGAGCGGGCGTGGTGCCGCAGCACCCGCCGATGATCGATGCCCCCGCGGCCAGCCACCGTTCCGCGCCCGCGGCGAAAACGTCGGCATCCTGCGGATCGCCGACCTGCCAGCCGACCTCGTCGTCGACCGCGCCGAAATTTGCATAGCCGCCGATGGG
>CAIPGK010000791.1 GCA_903864575.1 uncultured Chloroflexota bacterium | reverse complement strand
CCGCCCGGCGCGCTTCGCCGGTCTTCCCGGACTATACCGGGGTTGGATGAATTGCGTCAGATCGCGCGGTGTTGCCAGACGATCGCCGATGCCGGGAAAGCGGAGGATCGCGCGCGCCCCGGCCGGGTCTGCGACCCAAACCCGATGCCGACGCGGGCTTCGGAGCGACGGGACGGCGGCGAAGGGATGGGCCGTCCACCTCCCCGTCACACACGAGACAGGCGAGAGAGTTCCGGGGAAATTGACCCCGAACTCCCTCGCCTGCGAACCGTTCCCGCAGGACCGGGAACGGTCGGTGCGTGGGGTTGCGCTACTCGGCGACCGACGGCAGGCCCGCGAGGGCCATGGCGATCTCGGACTGCGGGTGCTCGTAGTCCTCCATCTGGCCGGAGATGTAGCGATCGTAGGCGACGAGATCGAAGTTGCCGTGGCCGCACAGGTTGAAGAGGATGGTCTTCTCCTCGCCCGCCTCCTTCGCCTTGAGCGCCTCGTCGATGGCGACCTTGATGGCGTGAGTCGGTTCCGGCGCGGGGAGGATGCCCTCGGTTCGCGCGAACTGGATCGCCGCGGCGAAGGCGTCGCGCTGCTTGACGGCCTGCGCCTCGATGATGCCCTGATCGTGCATCAGGCTGACCAGCGGCGCCATGCCGTGATACCGGAGACCACCGGCGTGAATGCTGGCGGGCATGAAGGCGCTGCCAAGCGTGTGCATCTTCATGAGCGGGGTCATGCCGGCGGTGTCGCCGAAGTCGTAGGCGTAGACGCCCTTGGTAAGGCTCGGGCAGGCGGCAGGCTCGACCGCGATGATGCGGATGTTCTTCCCGTTCAACTTCTCGGGCACGAACGGGAAGGAGATGCCGGCGAAGTTGGAGCCGCCGCCGGTGCAGCCGATGACGACATCCGGGTAGGCGTCGGCCATCGCCATCTGGGCGATCGCCTCCTGGCCGATGACGGTCTGATGCAGGAGCACGTGGTTCAGCACCGAGCCGAGGGCGTACTTGGTGTCCTCGCGGGTGGCGGCGTCCTCGACGGCCTCGGAGATCGCGATGCCGAGGGATCCGTTCGAATCGGGGTCGGCGGCGAGAATGGCGCGGCCGGCGTTGGTCTCGTTGCTCGGGCTCGCCACGCACTGGGCGCCCCACGTCTCCATCAGGGCGCGGCGGTAGGGCTTCTGGCTGAAGGAGATCTTCACCATGTAGACCTTGACGTCGATGCCGAAGAGCGCGCCCGCGAACGAGAGCGCGCTGCCCCACTGCCCGGCGCCGGTCTCGGTCGCGAGGCGGGTCACCCCCTCCTGCTTGGCGTAGTAGGCCTGCGGGACGGCGGTGTTCGGCTTGTGGGAGCCGGCCGGGCTGGTTCCCTCATACTTGTAGAAGATGCGGACGTTCTTCGGCAGGTCGAGCGCCGCCTCGAGGCGATGCGCCCGGTAGAGCGGGGTCGGCCGCCAGAGCTTGTAGATGTCCAGCACCTCGCCGGGGATGTCGATGTGCCGCTGGGCGGAGACCTCCTGCTGGATGATCGCCATCGGGAAGAGCGGCGCGAGATCCTCGGGGCCGATGGGCATCTTGGTGCCCGGATTCAGGGGCGGCGGCGGCGGGGTCGGCAGGTCGGCCACGACGTTGTACCAACTGGTCGGAATCTGGTTTTCCTGAAGAACGTAGCGGGTCGAGTCAGCCACGGGATCCTCCCTCCGGAATGGTTAGCGCGCGGCATCCGACGCCGCCCGTGGCGGCAGAATCCGGCGACTCCTGCATGGTACGGGCGGCGGCGGCGGCGGGCAAGCATCCGGACGACCGGGCCGCAGACGCTCCGGTGCTACACTCACGAGCAGCAGCATTGCCGCACACGCCACGCGGCCGGTCGCCTCGTGCGCCGCCGCCGAGGAGGACCGCTCGTCATGGCCGTTCCCGTCTCGCACGCCGGTTCGCCGGCCGCATCGAACGGGCGCGCCGCCCGCGGCGCCGCCGACACTGCCCGAACCCTCGAGCTCGAACTCCAGGGCCGGATCAAGGGTGAGGTTCGCTTCGACCGCACCTCGCGGATGCTCTACTCGACCGACGCCTCGAACTACCAGATCGAGCCGGTCGGCGTGGTCATCCCGACCTCCCTCGAGGATGTCGTGGCGACGGTGGAACTGGCCTCTTCGCATGGGGTTCCGCTGCTCCCGCGCGGGGCCGGGTCGTCGCTGGCCGGGCAGACCGTCGGCGCGGCGCTCGTGCTCGACTTCTCCAAGTACCTGACGCGGATTCTCGACATCGACACCGAGGCGCGGCTGGCGACGGTCGAACCGGGCATCAACCTCGACCTCCTGAACAAGCTGCTGAAACCGAACGGGGTGATGTTCGGGCCGGACCCCTCCTCCGGGAACCGGGCGACGATCGGCGGCGTGGTCGGCAACAACGCGACCGGGGCGCACTCCATCCTCTACGGGATGACGAGCGACAACGTGCGCGCCGTCACGGTGATGCTCTACGACGGCTCGATCGTCGAACTGGGCAAGATGACCCCGGCCCAGATGGCCGAGCGGGCGAACCACCCGGACGCGACCGGCAAGCTCTACCGGGACCTGCTGGCCTTCCGGGAGAAGCACGCGGACCTGATCCGGCGCGATTTCCCGCCCCACTGGCGGCGGGCGACGGGCTACTCCCTCGACCAGTTCATCAAGCCGGACGACCTGTTCAACCCGGCCCGCCTGGTGGTCTCCTCCGAAGGCACGCTGGCGACGACGCTGAGCGCGACCATCGAACTGCAAACGGTTCCGAAGAAGACCGGGCTGGTGATGCTCCAGTTCTCGGAACTCGTGGCGTCGATGGCGGCGACGCCGACGATCCTCGAGAGCGAACCGTCGGCAATCGAACTGATGGACCGGATGCTCATCAACCTGACCCGGTCGCAGCCGGGGTACGCGCGGCAGATCTCGCTGATCCACGGGGACCCGGCCGGGGTGCTGGTGGTCGAGTTCTACGGCGAGGACGAGCGGGAACTGACCCGGAAGTTCGAGCGCCTCGAGCACCTGCTCCGGGAGCGCAACATCAGCCTCGTCACCGATCCACTGCGGGTGCTCGACCCTGCCGTGCAGGCCGACGTCTGGTCCGTCCGCAAGGCCGGGCTGGGGCTGCTGATGAGCATCAAGGGCGATCACAAGCCGATCCCGGTGATCGAGGACGTGGCGGTTCCGGTCGAGCACCTCCCGGAGTATGTCGGCGCGATCGAGAAGATGGTGGCCGAATACGGGACCACCGCGGCGTTCTACGCGCACGCCTCGGCTGGCTGCCTGCACATCCGGCCGCTCATCAACCTGAAGACGCTGCAGGGCGTGGAAGCGATGCGGGAGATGGCGGTCGCCGCCGCGGAACTGGCGCACCGCTTCGGCGGCGTGATGTCCGGCGAGCACGGCGACGGGCTGAACCGCTCGGAGCTCAATCCGACCATCTTCGGCCCGGAGCTCTACGGGGCGATGAAGGAGTTCAAGGCGATCTGGGACCCGCGCGGGCTGATGAACCCCGGGAAGAAAGTCAACGGCCCGGACATGCGGGAGAACCTGCGCTTCGGCGCATCGTATGCGGCGCGCGAGCCGAAGACCTTCCTCGATTTCTCGGAAGAGGGCGGCTTGCTGCGCGCCGTGGAGATGTGCAACGGCGCGGCGGTCTGCCGAAAGCTGAAGGCGGGGACGATGTGTCCCTCCTACCAGGCGACGCGGGACGAAATGGACAGCACGCGGGGCCGCGCCAACGCCCTCCGCAACGCGCTGGCGGGGCGGATGTTCGACCAGGGCGAGTTCACCTCCAAGGAGATGTACGACGTCCTCGATCTCTGCCTCTCCTGCAAGGCGTGCAAGACCGAGTGCCCCTCCTCGGTGGACATGGCGAAGATCAAGACCGAGTTCCTCGCGCAGTACAACGAGCAGCACGGGACGCCCCTGCGCTCCAAGGCGTTCGGCAACATTCACATGGCGTCGAAACTGGCTGCGCCGGTCGCGCCGCTCGCGAACGCGGTCATCGGCTCGCCGCTCGCAAAGCCTGCCATGAAGGCGCTGGGAATCGCGCCGAACCGGCAGGTGCCGATGTTCGCGAGCCGGACTTTCACAGAACGCTGGAACGCCTACAAGAAGGGCTCCGGCAGCATGCCGCGCGAGACGCGGGGTCAGGTCGTCTACTTCCACGACACCTTCGCGACCTACAACTACCCGAAGATCGCGGTGTCCGCGGTGCGGCTGCTGGAGGCGGCGGGGTTCGATGTGATCGTGGAGGAGCGGCGCGTCTGCTGCGGGCGGCCGATGCTCTCCAAGGGCATGGTCACCGAGGCGCGGAAGCTGGCGAAGAAGAACGTCGAGGTGCTGGCGCCCTACGCGAAGAAGGGCATCCCCATCATCGGCACCGAACCGTCCTGCATCCTCACCCTGCGCGACGAATACCGGGACCTGCTGCCGAACGATCCCGGCGTGGCCGCCCTGGCGTCGCAGGCGTTCATGATCGACGAGTTCCTCGCGAAACTGGCGAAGGACGACGACCTCGGGATCGCCTGGAAGGACGGGACGGGGCCGGATGTCTTCTTCCACGGGCACTGCCACCAGAAGGCGCTG
>CAIPGK010000790.1 GCA_903864575.1 uncultured Chloroflexota bacterium | reverse complement strand
GGTCGTAGACGGCGAGGACCGGGTGCCAGTCGGCCAGCACCCAGGTCGCGTTGGCGGCGTCGCGGTGGAAGATGCCGAAACTGCCGATGGATTCGAGGGGCACGGTGGTCGTGAACTCCATCGCGATCTCGGCCCGGCCGCCGGGGGCGAGCGGAACCGGCAGATCGATCCGCAGGGCGCTCCCGGAGATGCCGAGCGCCGAAACGGCCGGTTCGCCGCCGATGGTGACGTTGGCGATCGTCGTACCGCCCTCGCCGTAGTAGTCGATGTTCGGAAAGAGGCGAAACCAGACCTCGCGGAGGGGAACGCCGGCATCGTTGCGGAACGTGACGGCCAGGTCCCCGCCGATGGTGCCCGCCGCCTCGTCCACGCGCGCGGCGATGCGGTAGGCGCTGAGGCGGTCGCGGGTTTCGTTGGCAATCGCCTCCCGCTGATCGGGGAGGATGTCGGCGTAGGGGTCGGCGGCGGGCGCCTCCGCGGCAACCGAAGCCGGGGTGGAGAGTCCCGGCTGGCCCTCGGGCCGGAGCACGACAAGGAGCAGACCGGCGAAGAGCAGGAGGATCATCGGCCTGCGCGCCGAGGCCACCGGGCCGGATGTCCGGTGGCCATCGGTCCTGAAACGTGAACGGGATGGCGGTCCGGGGGCGTTTCGCATGCCCGGAGTATCCGCGAGCGATGGCCTATCCGTCATCCCCCGCGCATCACGCGCCGGGCGTGAAGCTGGACGCGCGATCCGTTGACGCGGGATCGCTTCGGACGCACCATGACGACCGGGGGCATTACGGCACGTGCGAGGAGCGGCCAACCGTGAGCGAACGCCCCGGGGCTGCGTTTGGTCAACTGGTGCAACGCTGGCGGCTCGTGGCCGGGATGACCCAGCAGGAGCTTGCGGACCGCTCGAGCCTGAGCGTGCGCGGCATCAGCGATGTCGAGCGCGGGCTGAAGCGCAGACCCCGCCCCCATACCGTGCGCATGCTGGCGGATGCGCTCGATCTCCCGGTGGAGGAGCGCGCCGCCTTCTTCGTGTCGGCTGGCGCGGGGCCGATCGCGCGAGGTTTCTCGCTTGGACGGGTCGCCCCGCGGGTGACCGCCCGACCGCCCGTCCCGCGCCCATCCGGACCGCTCCTCGGGCGCGAAGAAGAGACCCGGATCATCCTGGATCGCCTGCGCGATCCGGGGACGCGCGTCGTCACGCTGGCTGGCCCGACGGGAAGCGGCAGGACGCGGGTCATGCTGGAAATTGCCCACCTCGCCGCCGCTGCGTTCCGGGATGGCGTGGCCCTTGCCCCGATGCGCGCGGTGCACGGCGCGGAGGCGATCGCCTCGGACATTGCGTTTGCCTTCGGTCTCCGCGCGCTCGACGATGCGGAGCCGGTCGAAGCGCTGGCGGGCGCGCTCGATGGCCTTGCCGCGCTCCTGCTGCTGGATGATCTCGACCCCTCCGTCGTATCCGCGTCCGGGATCGGGGCGCTCCTGGAGCGCTGCCCCGCGCTGCGAGTGGTGGCGACGAGCGAGCAACCGCTCGGCATTCCCGGCGAGCGGGTGGTCGGGATCGGGCCGTTGCCGTTCTTCGCCGCCGACGCTGCCGATTCCGACCCACGGGCGGCGGATGCACCCGCCGTCCGGTACTTCCGCACGCTCTGGCATGCGGACGAGGACGATCCCGCTGCATCGCCCCGTTCCGCCGCAGCGGTGCGGTCGGCGGCGGGGATGCCCCTTGCCATCGAACTGAGCGCGGCGCGGCGCGGCGGCCCCGCGATCCTTCCGGCCGAGCCGGGCGCATTGCTCCCCGACAGCGCTGACGGCCCCGCCCACGCGATGCGCCGGGTTGCTGCCGCCTGCATCGACGCGCTCTCACCGGCGGAGCAGCTGGCGCTGGCCCGCTGTTCCGTCTTTCGCGGCGGCTTCACCCTCGAGGCGGCGCACGCGGTCGCGGCCGGGCCGGGTGACAGCCCGGGGCGCATGCTCGAACTGGCCGAGAGTCTCGCCGAGGCCCGGATGCTGACGCGCACCCCGGGGCCGGATGGCATGCGCCACGAGATTCCCGCCGCGGTCGCGCGGGAGGCGGCATCCCGGCTCGCCGCCGCGGGGGAAACGGATGCCATGCGCCGCCGTCATGCCGCGTGGATCATCGACGCGGCTGACCGCCTGCAGCACCGCATCTTCTTCCCTCCCGTGCCGCATGACCTCGGGCAGGATGCCTTCGACGCCGAACTCGCGAACATCCGTGCCGCGATGGAATGGCTGATCGCACGCGGCGCTTCGGAAGATGGGATTCGGCTGATCGGCGCGAGCTGGTTTCCGCTCTCGCTGCGTGGCCGCTCGCGCGAGGCGTTCGACTGGGCGCTTCGCCTCGCGCCGCCGCCGTTTCCCGATCCCGGGGCGCCGCTGCTCGATCCCATGGGCCCGATCGGGACAGGCTGGCTCGCCTCGCTGGCGGGGTCGGGCGATATCGGGGAGGCCTACGCGCGGTTCGGCCTGGCCCGCGCCCGCGCCGTTGCGCCGGATCTCGCGCCGCTTGCCGTGACCGTGGTCAGCTTCAGCCTGAGCGCCCAGCGACGGCGCGCCGACGCGATCGCGGCTGCGGAGGACGCGGTCGAGATGGCCTCGGAGGCGCCCGCTTCACGCTGGCTCGGCATCGCGTCCAACCGCCTCGGCGTGGCGCGGGAGAACGACGGCGACGCGGCGGGTGCGATTCCGCATCTGAAACGGGCGCTGGCCGTCTGGCGCGGGCACGCCTTCCGCTGGGGCATGGCAACCGCGAAGAACAACCTGGCGGACGCGCTGTTCCAGACCGGCGCGCTGCCCAACGCTGCGCTGCTTCACCGCGGGGTGATCGTGGATGCTCTCGCCGGGGCAATGCCCTCCGATCCGTGGGTCGTGTTGCGGTCGTGGCAAGGCCTGGCCGAGATCGCGCTTGCCGCCGGCGACCTGCGGCGGGCAGCCCTGATGCTCGGGGCCGGGGAGCGATATCGGGTCGAGCACGGCTTTGTGCTGCCCGCGGATGAGCGCGCCGTCCGCCTTGCCGCCGAGTGGAGGATGCGCGCCGAGGCAGGTCCGTCCGCGACGGCGGGATGGCTGGCCGAGGGCCGCGCGATGTCCGTCGATGAAGCGCTCGCCGCGGCCGACGGCCTGCTCGGCGACCTGGAACCCTGAGGTTCGCGATTCGGCGCCGCCTCGTTCCCGGAAAACTGCCACAATCACCGGCGCCGCAGGAGGGCCCGGATGTCGAGATTCATGCGCTTGGTTGCCTGGTTCGTGATGAACACCTGTGTCATGGCGTTCACCTTGCTCGTCGCCGACTGGGTGCTGGATGGCGTGGTGATCGATGGCTGGGTCCCCGCGCTGACCGCGGCGTTCTGCCTGACGGCGGTGCAGTGGGCGCTTTGGGGGCCAATGAACGCCCTCGCCCGGCGCTTTTCCTCCCTGCTGTTCCCGGTCCTGATCTTTCTGCTTTCCGGGGTGCTGGTGATTGCGGCCATCGCCATCTCCAATCGGCTTGGCGCGCACATCAGGATCGAGAGTCTGTGGTCGGCGATCTGGCTCTCGGTCTGGGTGACCGGCGCGATGTCCCTGATCGGCGTCCTCTTCTCGCTGGACGACCGCACCGGCTACGACATGTTCGTGTTGCGGCCCCTCCGCGAGGTCTACAGGAGCGTGCCGCGGCAGACCGCGCCGGGCGTCATCTTCCTCGAGATCGACGGCCTTTCCGAACCCATCCTCCGGCAGGCGATCGACGCCGGACACATGCCGAACGTCGCCCGCTGGATGCGCGAGGATGGCTACGCCATCACCCCATGGGAACCGGATCTTTCTTCGCAGACGTCGGCCAGCCAGGCCGGAATCCTGCTCGGCGACAACACCGGCATCCCCGCCTTCCGCTGGTGGGACAAGCCGAGCGGTTCGCTGAGGGTCTCCAGCACCATCCACACCGCACGTGAACTGGAAAAGCGCCTCTCGACCGGTGATGGTCTGCTCGTCCACAGCGGCGCCAGCCGGTGGAACGCGTTCTCCGGCGACGCCCCGGACACCCTGCTCACCTACAGCACGATCGGCGAGTCGTCGCGCGAGCGGTCGAACGCCTATCTCGCCTACTTCGCCAACCCGTTCACGCTGACCCGCGCCCTTGTCTTCACCCTCGCCGATGTCGTCCGCGAGCGGTGGCAGGCGTGGCGGCAGGCGCGGGAGAACGTGCTGCCGCGCGTGCATCGCGGCTGGAAGTACGCCTTCACCCGCGCGGGAACCACCTCGCTGATGCAGGAGGCGAGCAAGTTCATCGTCGCCTCCGACATGCTGCGCGGCGTCCCCTCCGCCTACGTGACCTTTTTCGGCTACGACGAGGTCGCCCACCATTCGGGGATCGACCGGCCCGATGTGTGGGGCGTGCTGCGCAATCTCGACCGTGATTTCGGCTGGCTGCACGACGTCTCGCGGGAGGCCGCGCGCCCCTACGAACTGATCGTCCTCTCGGATCACGGGCAAAGCATGGGGGAGACATTCCTGCAGCGGTATGGCCTGTCGCTGGGCGATCTCGTGAAGCAGTTGCTCTCGCCGGGGGCAAAGGTCTCGGCGCTGTTGAACGAGGAGGAGACGGCCGGCTACGTCAACGTGGCGGTCGGGCAGGCGATCGAGGATGACAGCCGCACGGCAAACCTGCTGCGGCGCGCGCTCCAGCGGCGGATGCAGGATGGCGAACCGGTCATCGGGGAGAACCCGCTCGTCGCCGGCCCCAGGGACGCCACCGCCGAAAGCGACGCCGTCGTGCTCGCGTCCGGGAATCTCGGCGTGATCTCCTTCCCGAAGCACCAGCACCGGCTCACGCTCGAGCAGATGTCCGGGTTCTACCCGAATCTCGTGAAGCGGCTGGTGGATCACCCGGGCGTCAGCATCGCGCTGGTGGAGACGGACGAGGAGGGACCGGTCGTCCTCGGCAAGGAGGGCATCCATTACCTGCGTGATGGCCGGGTGGACGGCGCCGACCCGCTCGCCCCCTTCGGCCCGACGGCGGCGCGCCACCTGCTGCGGGAATCCACCTTCGAGAACTGCCCGGACATCGTGGTCATCAGCCAGTTCGACCCGGAGACGCGTTCGGTCGCCGCGTTCGAGGAACTGGTGGGCAATCATGGCGGACTCGGGGGGTGGCAGCAGCGGCCCTTCGTGCTTCACCCCCCGCGTTTCCAGCCTCCCGATGGTCCGATCATCGGCACCAGCGACCTGCATCGGCTGTTCAAGTCGTGGATCGCCTCCGTGCAGGGCGACGATCCCTCCGGCGCGGCGGGCATTCGCTGAGCGGCGCAGGTTCGGGAGGCGATGCCGGGCGCGGCGAGGCCCCGTTTCGTCGCGGTCCGATCCTCGCCGCCTGATGCGAACTGTGCGAAGGTGCGCGAATCATTCGCTCGTCTGCCGGGGTCGATGCCCGGCGTTCCCGGAGGTGGTTCGATGGCCGCGCCGTCCTCGCCGATGCCCCCCGTGCCTGCGCTGCTCGACGGCGGCATGGGCCGCGAGTTGCGCTTTCGCGGGATCGACATCCTGACCCCGAGCTGGTCCGCCGCCGCGCTCATCTCCGCGCCGGAGGTCGTGCGCGCGGTGCACGATGACTACATCGCGGCAGGCGCGGAGATCATCACCACCAACACGTACGGCGTGGTGCGGCAGGCGCTCGCCGAGGAGGGGATCGAGCACCGCTTCCGCGAGATGAACGAGGTCGCCTGCCGGATTGCGCGCGAGGCGCGAGATGCCTCGCCCCGCCCGGTGTGGATCGCGGGGTCGCTGCCGCCCCTGAACGGGAGCTATCGGGCCGATCTGGTCCTTCCCCGCGAGACCATCGAACCGCTCTACCGGGAGCAGGCCGCGATCCTCGCGCCGCACGTCGATTTCTTCCTGTGCGAGACGATGGCGAGCGCGGCCGAAGGACTGGCCGCCGCCGCTGCCGCCTGCGCCACCGGAAAGCCGGTCTGGGTCTCCTTCACCCTGCACGAAGACCGCTCCGGCAGGCTTCGCAGCGGCGAGACGATCGCCGACGCCGCCCGCGCGCTGGACGATCTGCCGGTCTCCGGCCTGCTCGCCAACTGCTGTGCGCCGGAGAGCATCTCCGCCGCGCTGCCGGCCCTGCTGGCCGCTGGCAAGCGCTGGACCGGGGGCTACGCCAACACCTTCGAGCCGGTGCCGGAATCGTGGTCGCTGGGCGACGAGGACGCGGCCCGGCGCTCCCTCGGTCTCCGCGAGGACCTCGACCCCGGCGCCTATCTCACGCACGCCCGCCAGTGGTGGCAGGCGGGGGCAACCGTCGTCGGCGGCTGTTGCGGAACGCGGCCCGCCCACATCGCGGCCATCGCCGCTGCATGGGACCGCTGAGGCGCCCACCGTGAGCGGGCCGGGCACAGACGCGAACACCGTGATCATCGGGCAGGTGCGGCACGCTCCGGGCGTGCCGGCGGTCTACGCGCTGGTGGGAGGGCGGGGGGCAGCCGCTCACGTCGCCTACGTCGGCATTGCGGGAGAGTTGCGGCGCAGGCTGGAGCAGCACCTCGACCGCCGCAACAGCAGCGTGACGACCGGCGAGAGCGCGGCGACCCTGAACGTCGACCGGCTTACCGAGGTCCGCTGGTGGGAACATCCGCGCTTCACCGACCGGGCGGCGCTGGAAGCTGCCGAGATCGTCGCCATCGACATCCTCGGACCCGCGCTCCGCAGCCGCGGGGCGACGACCGGAGCCGCCGGTGCTGTTGCCGCCGACCCGGCCATCGCGGCCGAGTTCGCGGCGCTCTTTGCCGGCGCGCCAAGCGGCAGGCTGGTGTTGCCAACGCTCCAGGCCGCGCTGGACCGGATCGATGTGCTCGAACACCGCCTCGACGCGCTCGCCGCCCGGTTGGAGGAACTGGAACTGCGGGACCCACGGGAGCGGCCATCGTGACGACCATCGGGCTCGTCGCCTGCGGCAAGGGGAAGATCGACCGGCCCGCCCCCGCCGCCGCGCTCTACAACGGCCCGTACTTCCGCAAGGC
>CAIPGK010000789.1 GCA_903864575.1 uncultured Chloroflexota bacterium | reverse complement strand
GGTGGAAATGAACGGAATAACATTGTCGATCATGTCCAGCGACGGCACACCGGGGTAGCCGGCCCCGGAGACGGCCTGCAGGGTGGTCACGGAGACGGCCTGCAGTCCGAAGGCATCCTGCAGCGGTTTGAGCGCGAGCACGAGGTGCATGGCCGAGCAGTTGGAGTTGGCGGCGATGAAGCCGCTCCATCCGCGATGTTGCCGCTGCCGCTCGATCACCTTCGCGTGGTCCGGGTTGACTTCGGCGATTAGCAGGGGCACATCGGGGTCCATGCGGTGGGTGCTGGTGTTGGTGAAGAGCGCGCGGCCTTCGCGGGCCATGCGCTGCTCGATGTCGCGGGCGACCTCGCCGGGAAGGGCCGAGAACACGACCGGGGATTGCAGGTCGGCGCTGTAATCGAGGACCGGGAGTTCGCCGACGCCCTCGGGAAGGTCAGCGGAGAGACGCCACGGGGCAGCCTCGCGGTAGCTCTTGCCGGTCGAGCGGTCGGAGGCTACCAGTTCGGCAACCTCGAACCACGGATGATCAGCCAGCAACTGAATGAACCGCTGCCCGACCGAGCCGGTGGCTCCAAGGATGGCGACGGGGATGCGCTTGTCACGGGATCGGGATGCCACGAGGAGGTGTCCTTTCTTGCTTGCCATGCATGACGGACGGGCGACGGCCGCCTGCCCGGAGGTCTCTCGTTGGTCAGCCGACCCGCATCGATTCCGCGAGCAGATCGCTGCGGCGGGGGCGGCGGCTGCGAGCTCCATTCTGGGGCTTGATCAGCGCGTCGTGGAGGGCCTGGACGGCGCGGTCAGCCTGCGACGCCGGGACTGTCGCGGTCAGCGCCACGTTGGAATCCTGCTGACTTGAGGCGAGGACGGGCACCCCGGCCTTCGCCAGCACCTCCAGCACGCGGGCGAGCGCGGCGGGGTGCGAGGCCGCGCCAGCACCAACGGCGGCGACGAGGGCGACGCCTTCCTCGCAGCGCACGTCGGCCTCGACATCGGATTCCGCGAGGGCATCGTCCAGCAATGCGCGGACGTTCGCGCAGCCGCCGTGTGCGCCGGGGTCGACCAGGTAGGTCATGCGGCGGCGGGAGGAGGCCTGCGAAACCGAGGCGATTTCGATGTGCGCGTGGTGGAGCGCGGCGAAGACCTCAGCGGACGCGCCCGCGAGGTCCTCGAGTTCCGGCACGTCGATCGTCAGCAGCAGGAGGTTCTTCAGTGCGGTGACCGCCTTGACGTTGTCGTTGGCGGCGTCGCGGGTGACGAGCGTGCCGGGTTCCTCCGGAAGAAAGGTGCTGAGGATGCGGACCGGGATGCCGCGTGAGACGGCGGGCCGGATGGTGCGGGGGTGGAGCACCTTCGCGCCGAAGTGGGCGAGTTCCTGCGCCTCGTCGTAGGAAACGGCGGGGACGACCCGCGCCTCGGCCACCTGCCTCGGGTCGGCGGTGAGGACGCCGGGGACATCCGTCCAGATCTGGACCTCGGTGGCGTCGAGGGCCGCGCCGATCAGGGTCGCGGAGTAGTCGGAGCCGCCACGGCCGAGCGTCGTTGTGCTGCCGTCGGGCGCGCCGCCGATGAATCCGGTGAAAACCACGGTCACGCCATCGTTGAGGAGCGGCAGGAGGTCCGCCATTTGCTCGCGGGTGCGGTCGCGGTTCGGGCGGGCGTTGCCGAAGCGGTCGTCGGTGGCGAGGTAGCGGTCGGCCCAGGCATGAACGGCGGCGGTCCCGCGGGAGCGGAGCATGGCGGCGGCCATCACGGACATGGACTTTTCGCCGGTGGCGACGATGCTGTCGGAGAGTTTCGCAGGGACGGATCCCGCAGCGGCCACCTCGTCGAGGCGATCGTCGAGCGCGGCATGGACCTGGTCGAGAATGGCGAGCGCGGCGGCGCGCTCGGTGTCGTTCGAAATCCCGGCGGCGACGTCGGCGTGCTTCTCGCGGATGGCGGCGACGGCGGCGGCCCGTCCATCCACGTTGCCGCCGGCGGCGCATTTCGCGGCTTCGAGCAGCAGGTTCGTGACCCCCGACGCGGCGGACACGACGACCGCGCGGGGGAGGGGTTGGGCTTCGACGATGCGACAGACGGATTCGACCCGCTGCGCGTTCCCAACCGAGGTGCCGCCGAACTTCATCACGTACATCGCCGTCGCTCCTGTTGCCGAGAGGTTGCCGCCGCCTGTGCCGACCCGAGACCAGGAAACCGGGCAAACGAAAAGCGGGCCGCTTGTCTGCGCCCGCCTGCCGGTCCGTTCTGGTTGGTCGTTTCCGAGTTTCGCTACGACCCTCCCGAACCGGCAGGCAGGCAAATAGTGGTAATCCCGATAATGGACATCGGGGTCACCACAATCTGCTTCTTCGCGCCGGTGCAGAAGTTGTACTCATTCATGGGCGGGACGGTAGCACGGCCGGGGAATTCCGCGCAAGTGGGTCGGGATCCGCTGGCGGCGCCGTTGCCGGAGCGAACACGCGCGACGGGTCGGCGGCCATCACGCGGGATGCTGCCCCGAGGCCGCGCACACGACCGGACGATCAGCCCTGCTTCCCGGTCAGTCCGAGCGCGGCCTTGCCGATGATGGTCATCGCCTGGTCGTCCATCGGCGGTTGGCCAAGACCGGCGCGGACATCGCGGTAGTAGCGCTCGAG
>CAIPGK010000788.1 GCA_903864575.1 uncultured Chloroflexota bacterium | reverse complement strand
GGGTGGATGCAGTCCACCGGGCAGACCTCGACGCAGCTGTTGTCCTTCACGCCAATGCAGGGTTGCGCGATCACGTACGCCATGGCGAGACGCTCCTTGCCCGTTCAGGGCGATATGAAGAGGTCCCTCTGGCCCGCTCAGGACCGCAGAGCGCTCGTCGGTGACGAACTCGCGGGCCGGCACAGTATATCGCCGTCATGTTTCGTCGTGTATCCCACAGGTTGAAGGTGGGTTTGTGCCGAGGTGCTACCATCCGCTGCCTGATCAGGCGGAGGATGGCGAGGAGGGAGACGTGGATCGCGGAACGATCGGCATGACGTTGCAGGAACTCGAGGCCTATCTCGATGAACTGCTGGTGAGCGAGGCGGCGGAGGCCGCCGAGGCAAACGGGACGACGGTCGAGCAGGAGCTTGCCTCCACAGGATTCAGGGCCGCGCGAGCGGCGTCGTCCTACGCGATTCACCTGATCGACGCCAACAACGCGTTCATCGCGCGGTATCTGCTGGACCACGGGGTCATCGGCGTGCCCGTCCCGGATCAGTCCGGTGGCTGATGGCCTGTCGGCCTTCCAGCTCGACTTGGCTGCGTTCTGCCGGAACACCGCAGTGTGGCGAAGGCGCAAGGCCGAGGAGTATGACCGCGACGCGAGGAACCTGCGGACCGCGTCGGCGTTGGACGATCTTGCCGCCCACGTTCTCTCGCTGCCGCCGGATGACGGGCGGCTGCGAGAGTTGCAGCGGCTTGCCGGGACGGCGGAGGCCTTCACGCCTGACCAGCGGGTCCTTTACGAACTGGGCCGGTTTCGCTTCCATCATGCGGAGACCGGCCTCGATCCATTTCTCGACACGCTGGTCGAGCTGGCCATTGCTGACCGCGGTGAATCCGGCCGATTCGGCGGCGTGCTGCCCGAGGGTGACGACCCCTGGGGATGACCCGCCCGGCGCGCCTCAGGTGTTGGTTCCGCGGCGCAAATGGGCGACGGTCTCGACATGATGGGTCTGTGGGAAGAGATCGAAGCCGCGAATGCCGGTCAGCTCGTAGCCGCTTTCGATCAACATCCTGAGATCTCGCGAGAGCGTGCCAGGATCGCAGGAGACGTACGCGATCCGCGTGGGGCGCAGGCGCGTGATGCGCTGCGTCACCGCGCGGTCAAGACCTGACCGAGGCGGGTCAACCAGCAGGAACGGCGGTTTGCCGTATGAGCGGTATGCTCCTGCGAGCCACTCCTCGACCGGTTGGGGAGCGATTCGGACGCCGGGCAATCCTGCCTCGAGCGCGTTGTGCTGCGCGAAGTTCGCGGCATGCTGATCGGCTTCGACGCCGATCACGCGGCGAAACCTGCGGCCGAGCGGCAGGGTGAAGAGCCCCACACCGCAGTAGAGGTCGATGGCGAGGGATTCGCCCGATTCCGGGGCTTCGGCGTGGCGCAGCGCTTCCTCCACCAGTTGGTCGAGCAGGGAGGTGTTTGCCTGGAAGAAGCACCGGGCGTCATGGCGCAAGCGCTCTCCCGCGACATCGGCAACGATCGTGCGGGGCGCCGCGCCTGCTCGCTCGGGATCGAGGGAAACCTCGCCGCCCGCTGCCGCGGCGCGAAGCTCCAGGACGTCATCAGGGAGACGGCCCTCGAAGGCCCGCTGGCGGAACTGTTCCAACGCGTCCTGCAACTCGGGGACAACGAGCGGGTCACGCTCGAGATCGACAACCGTCGTGGTTCCGGCCTTGAAGTATCCGACCGCGCCGGATACCGGATCGTGTCGCCATTCCGCTCGGGTTCGGTAGCCCCATGCTTCGGGAGAAGCAACAACCTCCGGGTCATCGCCGAGGTCGATCCCGCCGATCCGGCGCAGGCTGTCCCGGATCATGCCCGCCTTGACCGCTACCTGTGCCGGGTAGCGGAGGTGGGCAAAGTCGGCGATTCCCGTCGACGCCAGCGCTTGATCCGTGTGGTCGATCCGATCCGGACCCGGCTCCACCAGGTCGACGATGTCCGCCCAGGCGACTGGCCCGCGGTTGCGGGTAAGCCGAACCCGCACGCGGTCGCCGGGCGCGGCGCCTGCCACGAAGATTGTCCGGTTCGGAGCGTGGGCGAGGCCGTCGCCACCGGGCACGATGCGCTCGATGGTCGTTTCAATGATCCCGGGGTCGAGCCGGGCTGGAGCGGGACGTCGGGGCATGGCGGGAACCTCGGCGGTGACCAACGGTTGTTGCAGCGCGAAAAGGATAGAAAAACCCCCGCCAGACGCGAACGCCGGCGGGGGCGGAGATCGGACCTGAACCTCAGGAGGTCTTGAGGGCCGTCCGCAGGCACCGAGTGCAGACGTTGGCCTTCTTGGCCACGCCGTTGACCACAATGGTCTTGCGCTGCACGTTCGGCTTGAACATGCGGTTGGTGCGCCGCTTGGAGTGGCTCACATTGTGACCGAACGCGGTCGTTTTTCCACAAACATCACATTTGCCGGACACGGCGGGTCATCCTCCCGATCGCCAATTGCTGCCAGATTGCGGAACAAGCCGAACGTTCACTGAACGGGCTGGAAACCCGCCGCGTGCTGACGGCGCTCACACAAGGGGCAAATCTATCACGTCCCGGCGGCGACCGCCATAGCGGTGGTGGCGTGTGCGTTCACAGCGATGTGGGGTACCCTCCGCTCATGCCAACTGCGAGGATCGCCATCGTCACCGACAGCACCGCCGATCTGCCGCAGTATCTGCGGGAGATGCATGGCATCACGGTTGTTCCGGTTGGGGTTCGCGTCGGCGATGTGCTGCGCGAAGATGGGGACGGGGGTGACCCCGATGCGTTCATTGCCTCGATCGCGTCGGGTGGCGCGATGCCCCGGACCGTTGCCCCGTCGCCCGCGCTTTTTGCCGAGGTCTTTCGCGATCTCGCACGGACTCACGATGGCATCATCGCCATCGTCGGCTCTGCCAAACTCGGCACGACGATCGCGTCGGCGCACATAGCGCGGGACATGGTCGCTGACCTTGTGCCGGTCGAGGTGGTGGATTCCCGCTCGGCGACGATGGGACTCGGCTGGCAGGCAGTGCGTGCCGTGGAGCTCGCGGGCAGCGGGTTGGCGCTGAAGGATCTTGCAGACCAGCTTCGGGCCGAAACTGCCGGGTACGAGGTGATTTTCTTCGTCGACACCCTCGAACATCTACGGCGCGGCGGACGGATCGGGCGAGCCGCCGCGCTGATCGGAAGCGCCCTCGACCTCAAGCCACTGTTGCGGATCGACGAAGGGCAAGTCGTTCCACTCGATCGCGCGCGCACCCATGCCCGAGCGGTCGATGCGCTGGTCGATGCGGTGACGGCAATGGGCGGCGTCGACCGGGCAGCCGCCCTCTATTCCTCCGACGAGCAAGCGGGCCAGGCGCTCGCTGCCCGACTGGTGGCGGAGGCAGGGCTTGCGCCGGAGCAGGTGATCGTGGCGCGGATTGGGCCGGGGGTCGCCACCCATATCGGTCCGGGCGCGCTGGGAGTGGCGCTCTCCGATCTGTCGGGGTGATGCGGAGATTCGGCACATTCGCCCCTTGCTCGGATGCTGCGGTACACTCGCCATCCGAGCCCGATCATCCGTTCGCAATCCTCGGGGCATGACCGCATGGCAGGACAGCCGCCGCGCCAGACCAGCCGAAACAACCCCAATGCCCCGATGCCGGACGATCCGGTGGAGGAGGTGCTGGTCTGGCTGCGCCGCGAGTGGTCCGGAGGCTTCGGCGGCGCTATGCCGTTCATCACCGCGCGGTCGCTGACGGAGCGGCTTCGCCCGCTCGCCGCCGCTGGCGAGGCCGATTTCGCGCTTACCGCCCTGTTGAACCGCATGGACGCCTACCGAGCGTTGCCATACGACCAGCGAAAATCGGAACTCACCGCCATCGCGGATGCATTGAAGGCGCTGCGCCCGCTTCTTTCTTCGGCAGCCGCGCCCACACCGGAGCTTGGCGTCCTGGAGCGCGCGGTCGATCCGGCCCGAGCAGCGGCCAAGGCGACGGCCGCGCCGCTGCGGCCTACCGACCCGCCTCTGGCCCCCGCGCTCTCGCTCGATGCACCGGTCACGGAACTTCCCCGCATCGGCGAGCAGGTCGCGAAGAAACTGAAAAAGCTCGATATTGAGACGGTGCGGGATGTGCTCCGACATGCCCCTCGACACCACATCGACTACAGCACCATCGTCCGCATCGGGCAGGTGCTGTTCCGGCCCGACGAGATCGTCACAGTCGCTGGCGTGGTGACGGACATCCAGGTCCACCGCGGCCCCGGCGTCCCCCGCGTGACTGCGAAGGTTGCTGACGGCACCGGATTCGTCAGAGTGACGTGGTTCAACCAGTACATCGCCAATCAGATCTGGCCGGGGGATGAGATCGCGGTTTCCGGGGTACCGGAACTCGGGTTCGGCGCGGTCCAATTCAAGAGCCCTGAGTGGGAGCACATCTCCGGACCCCGCGCCACCGGGCTGAACACCGGCAGGCTGACTCCCGTCTATCCCCTGACCTCGGGGGTTCACCAGAAAACGATGCGCCCGCTCACCCGCGCCGCGCTCGACCGGACGAAGACCACGCTGGTCGATCTGCTGCCGGAATCCCTGCGCCGTGATCTCGGGCTGCCCGGGATCGTCGACGCCTACGAGTCGCTGCACTATCCGGCGACGCTGGCGGACGCGGAAGCCGCGCGCCGGCGGCTCGGGGTCGATGACCTGTTTCTCCTGCAGCTGGGCCAGGCGCGGCGCCGCCATGAGCGGGACGCCAATGCCGCGCTGCCGCTTGCGATCGGACCTGGCGTGATGGATGACTTCCGCGCCGCGCTGCCTTTCAGCCTGACCGGCGACCAGGAGCGGGCGCTCGATGACATCCTGCGGGACATTGCCCGAGATCGCCCGATGGCGCGGCTGGTGCAGGGCGATGTCGGCAGCGGCAAGACGGTGGTTGCCGCGGGCGCGATGGTCGCCGCCGCGGTGAACGGCGCCCAGACCGCGCTGATGGCGCCGACCCAGATCCTCGCGGAACAGCATGAACGCGGGATGGCGGCCCTGTTCGCCAATCTGCCGGAGGCGATCCGGCCCGAAATCGCGCTGCTTACCGGGACCACCCCGGCGAAGGAGCGCAAGCGCGTCCTTGCAGGACTTCAGGACGGATCCATCGACGTGGTGATCGGCACCTCCGCCGTGATTCAGGACAAGGTGAGCTTTTCCCGGCTCGCCCTGTCGGTGGTGGACGAGCAGCACCGGTTCGGCGTCCGCCAGCGGGCGACGCTGCCGGACAAGGGGACGGGCGCGTTTCCCCACCAGCTTGCCCTCACGGCAACGCCGATTCCGCGCACGTTGAACATGGTCGTTCACGGCGATGTCGAAGTGTCGGTGATCGCCGAGCGGCCACCGGGCCGGACGCCGGTCGAGACGCGCCGCTACTTCGGGTCGCAGCGCGAGGAGGCGTACCGACTCGTCCGCCAGCAGGCGAAGGAGGGGAGGCAGGTCTTCGTCATTTGCCCGCTGGTGGAGGCAAGCGAGGCGATCGAGGCGAAAGCCGCGGTGGAGGAGGCCGAACTCCTGCAACGCGAAGTCTTTCCCGATTTGAGGATCGCCGTGCTGCACGGCCGAATGAGCGGGAAGGAAAAGGACGCCGTGATGACGGCCTTTCGCGCCCACGAGTTCGACGTGCTGGTTTCGACGTCGGTGATCGAGGTCGGAATCGACGTGCCCAATGCGACCGTCATGCTGATCGAGGGTGCGGACCGGTTCGGTCTCGCCCAGTTGCACCAGTTCAGAGGCCGCGTTGGGCGGGGCAGTGCGCAGTCGTGGTGCCTGTTGCTGGCCGACGAAGCCAGCCCGGATGGCGAGGAACGACTCGCCACGATGTGCGAGACCGACGACGGGTTCCGTCTCGCCCAGAAGGACATGGAGCTTCGCGGCCCCGGCGAAATCCTGGGCACTCGCCAAAGCGGTCTGCCCGAATTCGGCATGGATCAGGGTGTGCTCGACTCCCGGATTGTCGATGTCGTTCGCCGGGCCGCGGGCGACGTGCTGGCCAGCGATCCCGAGTTGTCGCAGCCGGCGAATGCCGTGCTCGCCGTAGCGCTTGAGACCTTCTGGTCGCGCGCCAGTGGTCCACAGGTGTGACGGCACGGGCTACGGCACCGGAGTTGCGGCAGCCTCGGCGGGAATGGTCTGGGCCGGAAGGATAAGCGGACCGTCGGGGGCGACGAAGCGCGGCCGCAAGGCGGATGTGCATCCCGTCGCTGGATCCTTGTCCGGGGCGACGAGAAAGGCTTTCGCAATCTTCTCGGCGCAACCGGAGTATTGGAGTACCCCGTGTCCCGACATCGGCGCCTGGACGAACGTCGCGTTCGGGAGGGTCACAAAGGCGCTCTTTCCCCATGTGACAGGTGTCTGGGCGTCGTAGCTGCCGGCAAGGATGAGGGTCGGCACGTCGGAATGGACGGGCAGGTTTTCAGCGGGAGAGACGTTCGGGGCGAGCCACTTCTCACAGATCGCGAACTGGGCCGCGGCGTCCGCGAGTCCCGGCGCAGCAAGTTCGGGAATTGACTGGGCACGCGCGACGTCTACCGCCACATCGAGGCGCTCGAACGGAATCTCCTCGTTGCACTCCACCGAGGAGAAGAGATGCGGGTTCAGTGAATAGGCGTAGGGGTCGAGGGAGTCCGTGCCGGACTGTAGCCGGGCGAAGAGCGCCGCGACGTCCTCGTCGGAGAGATCTTTGGCGGCCTTTCGGAGTTTCAGGTTCGTCGCCGCGGCCGACCGGCCCTGGAACGAGCGGTCGATGAACTGGTCGAGGGTTTGCCTGGTGTGCGGCAGTCGACTGAGAAAGATCGAGCGCAGCGCGAGATCGGCAGCCGTGTCGGTGGGAAGCGCCGATACCTGCGCCGTGAACTGTTCGACAAGTTCCTGCGCTGCCGGCGAGAGAGGGCCGTCGCCCGAGAACAACTGGCTGGCGAGGACGATGATCTGTGCGCGGATCGCGTCCAGTGCGGCATCCCCGGCCGTCCCGCTGTCCAACGGCTGCGGAGGAAGCAGACCGAGGTACTCGCCGCTTACGATGGCCTCGTAGGTGCGAGTCTCGCCATGCTCCAGTTCGGACACCATGCGCGGGATGAACGGCGCGGCCTCGACATTCACCGACAGATCCGAGATGACCGCGACGATCTCGCGCGAGCGGATCGGCCCATATCTGGAGCTGACCGGGGCAGCCTCGAGCGCCGGCAACAGGGCCGCGAATCGGGCGTGCAGATTCGGATACCAGCGTGCGCACGGCGCGTCTCGCCGGCAGTCGGCGAAGAGCTGGGCGGCGACCTCCGGCAACTCGGCGGGGTACTGCTCGAAACTGTCGATCTGGGGAGGGAAAACCGAATCCAGCACCATGCTCCGGATTCCGCTTTCGGGAAAATCGCGCGCGATGGTGAGCGCGAGCCGCGTTCCATAGGAGATGCCGTACAGGTTGAACTCCGGGTAACCGAGCGCCTCGATGAGCGCGATTGTATCCCGCGCATTCGCGGCGGAGGTGTACATCGCGAGGTCGATGCCTGCCCCGGCGAACTGTTTCGCGCATCGTTCGCTGACCGGTCCGAGGTCCTTGCGAGCGATGTCGAGGAGTCGGTTGGCGTCGGTGTCGGCTGGCAAGGCGAGATCGGCGGCGACCTCGCCCGCCTGCGGTTCGAGGAGTCCTTCGATGCTCAGGTCGAACAGTTGATCCATGGTCCAGTCGTTGCAGCGCAGCGGCGAGGAAAATGCCGCACCGCGCTGATCGAAGAGAAGGATGTCGCGGTCCTTCCGGATCGGTGCGAACAGGTTGGAGTACGTCGCGATCTCCGCGAGCGCGCTGCCGCCGGGGCCACCCGCGAGGTACACGAGCGGATCGGGAGCAGGTTTGCGGGAGTCCGCATGGAGCACGGCCCAGGCGATGCGGATACGGCGCGCGCCGGGGGCGTTCCAGTTCTCGGGAACGTCGAGGAACCCACAGGTTACGTTCCCGATGACCGGGCGCGGGTCGCTGCCGCTCGTCGCAAGAAGCGCGCAGTCTGTGCGGGTGATGATCGCGCCGCCGTTGTCGCTGGCAGCATGCGCCGCTGCTGACAGGCAGGCGAAGGCAAGCACCACCACGATGAAAAGATTGAGATGTTGTTGAGCGCGCATGGTCCCCTCAGAGCGTGCGGCTGCCGACAACGGCGCGGCGAAACCGCCCAATGCTCACATGTGGCGACGAACCGGGACAACCCGGGGGCACCGATCCGGTCGGCGTATACGGCTCAGTCGGCGGCGGTGGGCGCGACCGCCGGCTCCTGCGGGTTGGGGTGGCGGGAATCGAAGGTGGCGATCCCGGGCACCTTCCAACCAATGAGCAGGGTCGAAAGGACCACGCCGACGCCGCCAATGGCGACCGAAGCCGGGGCGCCGATCCAGGAGGCGACAAGACCCGCCTCGAACTCCCCGAGTTGCGGGCCGCCCATCGCGAAGGTCGAGTGGGCGGCGGCGATGCGGCCGCGCAATTCATCCGGGGTCACCATGGTCCTGATGGTGTGGCGCATGACCATGCTGACGGAGTCGGTCGCGCCGCTGGCCGCGAGAAAGGCCAGGGAGAGGGGGAGACTGCCGCTGACGCCGAAGCCGAAAATGCACAGACCATACGCCGCCACCGCGCCGAGAACCCCGAGGCCGGGCCGGTACGGCAACCGGGCGACCGCCATGATGGTGCTGCCGATCAACGCCCCGGCGGCGGGTGCGGAAAGCAGCAAGCCGAGCGTCGCCGGGCCGCCGCCGAGGACCTCCTGAGCAAAGATCGGCATCAGGACGTTGGACTGCCCCCAGAAGGTTGCGATGAAGTCCAGCCCCATGACTCCGAGCAGGATCGGCGTTATCCAGAGAAAACGAAGACCCTGCTTGATGGCTTCGATGCCGCGCTGTCCTGAGGGCGGGACGACCGGCCGGGCGTGCATCGCAATCGCAGCGCCGATGACGATCAGGAATGTGATCGCGTCGAAGACATAGAGCGGGGCGACGCCGATGCGTGCAAGCAACAAGCCGCCGAGCGCGGGGCCAGCCACCGCGCCGATCTGGAAGGCGAGACTGCCCATCGTCATTGCGCCCGCCAACAGATCCTTGGGAACGAGCGCCGGAATCAGCGCCTGACGGGTGGGAGAGCCGACCGCGCCGACTGCCGCGGAGAGCATCGTGATCGCGTAAATCCAGAGCGGGGTGATGAGTCCGGTCATCGTCAATGCGGCAAGCGCGAGGGAGAGCAGCATGAGGATCGCTTGCGAGCGGATCAGGGTCATGCGACGGTCGCCGCGGTCTGCGAGGACGCCGCCCCAGAGTCCGAAGATGAGCAGAGGGACAAACCGGCTCAGCCCGAGGAATCCGAGTTGAAGGGGATCGCGGGTCAGTTCGAAAATCTGCCAGGCGACTGCGGTCCGCATCAACTGGGTCCCGGCCATCGAAATCACTTCCGCGCTCCAGAGGAGGCGAAAATCGCGATGGCGCAAGGATTCCCAACTCCGAGATGGCGCGGACACCCTGACCTCCTCGATCGCGCCCGGAAGTCATGGTTCCCGGTTTCGGACCGCTTGAACGGGCACGCAGGCGACAAATCCGAAATTGCCCTATCGACTTTTTCGCCGCGGCATGGTATTAGTATGCACGTGGGCTGTCCGGGGAGGGTAGCCAAGCTCTGGTATGGGAGGGATTCTCATGAATCTTCTGTTCGGTCAGGTC
>CAIPGK010000787.1 GCA_903864575.1 uncultured Chloroflexota bacterium | reverse complement strand
GTCGCCGACGGTCGCCGCGCGCACATGCGGCCGCTTGCTGCCTGCCTCGCGCTTTTTCATGTTCTCCGCGCTGCAGTAGTCGATGGCGTGCTCGATACGGTCGAGGGAGACCGGTTCGATTGCTTCGGAGAGGCGGGTCAGCACGGACACGGGATCCTTGTGCAGTTCCTCGTAGCGCACGATATGTGACCGGCCGCTCTGGACCCACGCCTGAGCCCGCCGCATGTTGCTGCGAAAGCCGCCGCCGCGCAGGTAGTCGGACACTTCAGGGCTGTCCAATGTGACGCCGGTGATCTGCGCCCTCCGCCCCTTGCGGCCTTCCTCTCCCACGTACTGCTGGATCGTGTAGAACGAGGAGACGAAGGTGTCATAGGGGTCGCGGATGATCGTCACCATGTGGGCCGGGAGGCCTTCCACAATGTCGCAGAGCTCATCCGAGTAGTCATAGTGCTGGTGGAAGATGCTTCCGTCCCTGAATCCGCCGGCGGCAGTCCACTCCCGGAAGTTCTCGATGGTGGGACGCTTCGGCGTGTCCTGCAGGCCGAGCGGACGCAGCCCATACATCGTGCCGAGAATGCACTTCAACCAGACGTTGCCCGCCTTCGGGGGGCCAGCGATGATGATTCGCACGCTTCTCCTCCAGCCGATTTCCCATGTGGGACCGGCGTCGTCTGTGGCCTCGCGCCGTTAGCGGGCGATTCCGTCGCGGGACCAGCGAAGTGTAGCCGAACGTTCGCATTCCCCGTCCGGCAGGATTCACCGCACGGGGTAGCCGAGTTCCTCGATCAGGTCGCGGTAGGCATCGCGAAATGCGTCGTAGTGCGCCTCGGTGAGCTTGCTCCGGGCGTCGCCGGGTTTCGCCTCGCGGACATGCTTCTCCATCCCCCGCGAGCGCTGGCGCATGGCCTCGGGGGTGCAGTTCTCGATGGCGGCTTCGATGGCGGCAGGGTCCGCCGGGGCGATCAGGGCGCAGGCGCTGGTGAGAGCCGCCACCGGATCGGCGTGCAGGTCCTCGTAGCGAATCACGACGGCGCGCCCGCAGGACATCCAGTCACGCGCCTTGAGCAGATTGTTGCGATATCCGCCCTCGCGCAGGAATTCGACGATGGTCGGATCGTCGAGCGGCTTGCCCATCAACTCGACCATCCGGCGCTTCTTCTTGTTGTCTTCCTCGAAGTGCTGCTGGAGCGTGTGGTAGGTGGAGACGAACGCGTCGTACGGGTCTCGGACCAGCGTCACGAGGTGGGCAGGGATGGCTTCCGCGATGTCGCAGATTTCCGGACTGTAGTCGTAGTGTTGGTGGTAGATGGTGCCGTCAGGAAAACTGCCCGCTGCAACCCAGTCGCGAAAATGTCGCAGCGTGGATTGCCGCGGCTGCTCGATCGGTTTCAGCCACCGCAGCCCGTAGACGGACCCGAGCAGGCATTTGATCCACATGTTGCCCGTCTTCGGGGGCGCAGCCACCAGGATCCGCACCAAAGGACTCCTCGTACCGGTCCTCGCGGGTTACTGGACCTCGTAGCCGAGCGCCCGGATGCGGTCGGCGTGGGTCTCGCGGAAGACCCGCAAATGCTCCTCGTTCAGGTGATTTCGCCAGTCTCCCACCGTCGCCGAACGGATGCGCCGCTTGAGACCCTTGCGAGCCTGGAGCAGATTGTCCGCCTGACAGACCTGAATGGCGTGCAGGATACGGTCGCGGCCGACCGGTTGGATCTGAGTGGTGGCGTGGGTCAGTTCGGCCACCGGGTCAGCATGGAGATTCTCATATCGCACGACCACCGAGCGGCCACTGTTCAGCCACTCGATGCCTTTTTCGAGCGTGCCGGTGAAGCCGTGGGAGAGGTAGTGCATTGCCTCCGGGCTGTCGATGCCCTTTCCGATCATTGCGTCGTGGGATGCGCCCTTTTCGCTGCGATTCGGATTGTCGGCCTGCGCCTGCGTGAAAAAGTAGCGCGAAACGAAGGTGTCATAGGGATCGCGGAGGATGGTCGCGAGGTGAATTCCGTTGGCTTCGGCAACGTCGCACAACTCCTCGGAAAAGTCATAGTGGTGGTGAAACACGCCATTTTCGGGGAAACCGCCGGACTCGACCCAGGCGCGGAAGTCGGAGACTTCGGTGCCGTCGGGAACCTTCTCCGAGGTCAGCCACTCAAGACCATAGGCAGCGGAGAGGAGGCACTTCAGCCACGAGTTGCCGGTCTTCGGCGGCGCGACGATGAGGATCTTCATGCCGGCAGGTACTGCCTTTCCCGCGGTCAGACCGCGTAGCCGAACTGCTCCAGCACGTCGGCGTAGACCTCGTTGCAGACCTCCTGCACGCTCGGCGCGAGCGACTGCCGCCAGCGCTGGATGGAGGACCCGGAACTGGTCTTGTGGCGCCGAGAGTTCTCGTTCTCCTCGGAAGCGCGGACGATCATGCCGTCGACGATCTGGTCGCTGGCGTCCAGTTCGAGGTAGCCGAGCATGCCGCGGAGGGTCGCCTCGGTGTCCTGCATGAGGTCTTCGTAGCGGATGAGATGGGCGCGGTCCTGACGCTTCGGGTAGCTGCGCGCGAGTTGCTTGATGGTCGTGTTTCGGAGATAGCGGGCAAACTCTTCGTCGGTCTTGATGTGCTCCGGACCGAAGGCGCGAAAGCCCTGCTTGACATTGAAAGCGAGCATCGAGCTCACCACGTCGCGGAAGTCGCGGACGAGGAAGATTTCCTTGGCCTTCGGGTAGAGCT
>CAIPGK010000786.1 GCA_903864575.1 uncultured Chloroflexota bacterium | reverse complement strand
GCCGATCGATGCCGCGCTCTCGCCGGGAACGAATTGCATCGGGAGCACCCCCATGCCGACGAGGTTGCTGCGATGGATTCGCTCGAAACTCTCCACCAGCACGGCCTTCACGCCGAGCAGGAGCGTGCCCTTCGCCGCCCAGTCGCGGGACGATCCCGTGCCGTACTCCTTGCCGCCAATGACGACCAGCGGCGTGCCCGCGTCCTGGTAGCGCATCGAGGCATCGTAGATCGTCATCTCATCGCCGGTCGGAAGGTGGATCGTGACGTTCCCCTCCTTGCCGGGAGTGAGCAGGTTCCTGAGGCGGATATTGGCGAAGGTGCCCCGCATCATCACCTCGTGGTTACCGCGGCGCGCGCCGTAGGAGTTGAACTCGTAGGGCTTCACCTCATGGTCGATGAGATACTTCGCCGCCGGACTCGTCTTGGCGATGGAGCCTGCTGGGGAGATGTGGTCCGTCGTGACCGAGTCACCGAGAAGGGCAAGCACGCGTGCGCCGATGATGTCTCCGGTCGCGCCGGGGCCGTCCTCGAGATGCTGGAAGAAGGGCGGGTCCTGGACATAGGTGCTCGCCGGCACCCACTCGTAGAGCGCGCCCTCGGGCACCGGCAGTCCCTGCCAGCGCTCATCGCCGAGAAAGACGGAGCCGTATTCCTCGCGGTACATCGCGGAATCGACGCCGTCCGCGATCGCCTGCCGGACATCGTCCTGGGATGGCCAGACATCGGCAAGGTAGACCGGCTCGCCGGCGCGGTCGTGGCCAATAGGGTCCGTGCTGAGATCGATGTCCATCGTGCCAGCGAGAGCGTAGGCGACGACCAGCGGAGGGCTGGCGAGAAAGGCGGCGCGCACCTGCGGGTGAATGCGCCCCTCGAAGTTCCGGTTGCCTGAGAGCACTGCCGAGACGATCAATTTGTGTTCGTCGATGGCCTCGGAGACCGCATCGGGCAGCGGGCCCGAGTTGCCAATGCAGGTCGTGCAGCCGTAGCCGACGACATGAAAGCCGAGCGCCTCGAGATACGGCAGCAACCCGGCCTTCTCGAGGTAACGGGTGACGACCTGCGATCCCGGCGCGAGACTGGTCTTGACGTAGCGCGGCACATCGAGCCCCCGCTCGACCGCCTTCTTCGCCAGCAACCCCGCCCCCAGCATGACGGACGGGTTTGAAGTGTTCGTGCAGGAGGTGATCGCCGCGATCGCCACCGCGCCATGATGAAGCGCGACCTCTCCGCCCTCCCACCTCACCGGGGCGTGCCCAACATGGGTTGCGGACATCGCTGCTGCAACCTTGGGGTCGTTGCCTTCATTCTCTTCCTGCTGAATCTGGTCGTCAGTGACGGTGTCGCCGAAGACATCCAGATAGGTCGACCGGAGGGTCTTGCGAACGTTGCGCAGCGCCAGTCGGTCCTGCGGGCGGCGAGGACCAGCCACACTCGGCTCCACCCCGGCGAGGTCGAGTTCGAGCAGCGTGTTGAAGACAGGATCCGGGGTCGCATCGGTGCGGAACAGCGCCTGCTCCTTGCAGTACCGCTCCACGAGGTCGATGGTGTCCGCGGGCCGGCCGGTCAGGTCAAGGTACCGGAGCGTCTCGTCATCGACCGGGAAGAGTCCGGCGGTCGCGCCGTACTCCGGCGCCATGTTCGCAATGGTCGCCCGGTCGGCAAGCGACAGGTTCGACAGGCCTTTCCCGCAGAACTCGACAAACCGTCCTACCACGCCGTGCTTGCGGAGCATCTCGGTGATCGCCAGCACGAGGTCGGTTGCAGTCGCGCCGTCACGCAACGCCCCCACCATGCGGACGCCAACGACCTCCGGCTCCAGCAGATAAAGCGGCTGGCCAAGCATGACCGCCTCGGCCTCGATGCCGCCCACGCCCCAGCCAAGCGCGCCCAGGCCATTGACCATCGTCGTGTGGCTGTCTGTCCCGACAAGGGTGTCGGGGAACGCAACCAGCCCCGAACCCATCTTCCGCGTCGAAACCACTGAGGCGAGGTATTCGAGGTTCACCTGGTGGACGATGCCGGTGCCCGGCGGCACGACCCGGAAGTTCTGGAAGCTTTGCTGCGCCCACCGGAGCAATGTGTAACGTTCCTGATTCCGCTCGTATTCCAGATCGACGTTCCTGGCGAACGCGATGGTCGAGCCGAATTGGTCGATCTGGACCGAGTGGTCGATGACCAGATCGACCGGGACCAGCGGATTGATCTGCGACACATCGCCGCCGACGCGAGCGACCGCGGAACGCATCGACGCGAGGTCAACGACGCATGGCACTCCGGTGAAGTCCTGCAGCACCACGCGGCCTGGGAGAAACGGGAGTTCGATCTCGGCGGCCGGGGCATCGGCCGGGCGCGGCTTCCAGCCCGCGACGGAGGAGACAACATCGGCGTCAACGAACTCGCCACCCGCGTGCCGAAGCAGGTTTTCCAGCAGAATGCGCACCGTGAACGGCAGCGAATCCAGGTCTGCGAGTCCCTGTTCGGCAAGTGCAGCGAGCCGATAGTACGAGACGGCGGCGCCCTTGGCCGTGGTCAGGGTAGCTCGCGCCCCGAACGGATCGGGATGCGAGGCAAGCTGGCTGTCCATCATGGGGATTTTGCCCTTCCGCGCGACACGGATCGCCGGGGCAATTCACCGCGCCTGCCCGGTCGCTTCTCCGTGCATCCAAACGGCTGGAAGTATAGCCCGAGGCCCCGGTGCGCCCTTTCAGCACGACCTCCCGCGGCGGGAACAGGTCCGCATCGTTTGCCGGGTCGCGGCAGCGATGCTAGCCTCACGGCACGAACGCATGGGAGGCCACGTGGACGGTTCGGCGATCACGTTCGATTTTCACGACACGCTGGCGCATTGCGGCAGCTGGTTCCAGCTGGAGGTTCGCCTGCTCGTCTCCGAGTTCCTGCGCTGGCAATCAGCCGTGGAGGGAATCCCGTTCGACGGGTCGCTCGGCGCCGAAGCGGATGCCGCCTATCGCAGATTGCGTCTCGCGATCATGGACCACGGGATCGAAGAAACGGCCGAGCGATGCGTCGCCCTGGTGCTTGAGGAACTCGGCCGACCGGTCGATCCGGCTTCCATCGACGCCGGCGTCCAACACCTGATGCGTGATGCCATGAGCGACCTCAGCCCGACCCCCGGCGCGATCGAGACGGTCACCGCTCTTCGTGCCGCCGGCGTGCCCCTTGGCATCGTGTCGAGCGCGGTCTATCACCCGTTCCTTGAATGGACGCTGGAGCAGTTCGGTATCCGAGAGGCCTTCGGTCACGTCACGACCTCCGCCAGCGCCGGGTTCTACAAGAGCCGCCCGGAGATCTTCTGGGACGCGACGACCAGCCTCGGGGTGATCCCGGAACGCACGGTCCACATCGGAGACAGCGCCCGGTGGGATGTCGGCGGCGCGCGGCGGGCCGGACTCCGCCCAATCTGGCTCCGGCGCAACCCGGAGACGCCGAACGATTCCGGGGAAACACCCGAATTGACCGTTGCCACGCTTGAAGGCGCGGCACCGGCGATCCTTGCGGTGCTCCGCTCGGACCCATCTCGGTGAGCGACGCTCCCGCCCCCGCCATCCGGTTCGACCTCTTCACCCTGTTTCCCGGCATGTTCTCCGGGCCGTTCGAGGAATCCATCCTCAAGCGCGCGCAGGCGGCGGGACTGGTGAGCATTGCCGTCCATGACATCCGCGACTGGACGACCGACCGCCACCGCACTGCGGACGACACCCCATACGGCGGAGGCGCCGGCATGGT
>CAIPGK010000785.1 GCA_903864575.1 uncultured Chloroflexota bacterium | reverse complement strand
GCGGAAGCCCTCCTTCCCCGGCCGCCTCGCGGATCGCGCCCGCGACGGTCACGAGGGCGGCCTCGACGGTCATCAGCGCGTCGAGCGGCCCCGGGGCCTCGTCCTGTCGCGCAATGGCGGCGGCGATTCGTGCCTTCATGGGGTCATTGTGCCGCAAGGTGGGTGGTGACGGGGCATCGGGCATCGGGCATCGGGCATCGGGCATCGGGCATCGGGCGCCGGGGAGCAGGTGTTGGGTACCGGGGCACGGTCGCCCGGCACCGACCCATCTATGATACCCACTCAGTTACCCGACACCCGACACCCGACACCCGATACCCCACAGAGGAGTGGCCATGAATCCCATCGGCGTGAACACGTTCGTCTGGTACTCGCCCATCACCGATGCCGGGGTCGCCGAGGCGGCGGCGAAGGCGAAGCGGATGGGGTTCGACTGGCTGGAGTTGCCGGTCGAATCCACCAGCGACTGGGACCCGGCGCGGGCCGGTGAGGTCTTTCGCGAGCACGGGCTGAAGGGCTCGATCTGCGCGGCAATGGGGCCGGGGCGTGACCTGACCGACCCGGCGACGGTCGAGACCACCAGCGAGTACGTGCGCTTCTGCATCGACGCCCTCGCCGCGCTTGGCGGCGGGCCGGTTGCCGGGCCGATCTACACTCCGGTCGGGCAGACGTGGCGGCAGACGCCGTCCGAGCGGAAGGCGATGATCGGCAGGCTGATCGAATCGCTCAAGCCGCTCTCCGAGTACGCCGCCGAGCGCGGGGTGACGCTGGCCGTCGAGCCGCTCAACCGCTTCGAGACCAGCGTGCTCAACACCGCGGAGCAGGCGATGGAGGTCGTCACCGGCGTGAACCATCCGGCCTGCGGCGTGCTGCTGGACACCTTTCACATGAATGTCGAGGAGAAGAACCAGGCGAAGGCGATCCGCCTTGTCGGGGATCGTCTCTACCACTTCCACGCCTGCGGCTGCGACCGCGGCGTGCCGGGCGATGACCACATCGCGTGGGATGAGATCGTGCCCGCGTTGCGGGAGATCGGGTACACGGGCGGCGTGGTCATCGAATCCTTTACCCCGGACAACGACACCATCGCCAAGGCCGCCGCGATCTGGCGCCCGCTCGCGGCCAGCGAGGACGCCCTCGCGCAGGAGGGGCTGGCCTTCCTGCAGCAGGCGTTCGCGTAGCGTCCGGCAGGTCGTCCACTCGTCATCCCGCCACGCGGCGGGGCGTGACAGAACGAGAAACGAGTACGGCGACGCCGCGCAGGGTACCCCCCCCGCGCGGCGTCGTCACGTCGAGTGAAAACGCGGGCTTAGGAAGCCGGAGTCGCCTCCGCCTCCATCTCGTCCGACGGAGCCTCCGAGATGACCGGGAGGACCGTCAGGGTCTTGTCGCCCAGCATGCCGATGGCGTAGACGCTGTAGACCTTGCCGGCCTCCAGTTCGACGCCCGGAAGATCGAGGGCGACGTCGGTCGTGCCGGTCGGGCGAACCTCGAGGTCGTAGGACGCCGCCGGGACCATGAGGTAGTCGCTGCCATCCGGGAAGGCAAGATCCTTGATGAGGACGTCGCCACCCTTGACGGCGATGTCCACCGCGGGGGCATCAGGAGAGGTGTGAATGACGCGGATAGCGGCCTCATCCATGCTTTCGAGGGCGGCCAGATCGACCGGGAAGATGGCGGGCTTGATCTCCGCAACCTTGCCGACGGCGGCGACCTCGTAGGCCTGCCCGTCGACGAGCGTCACGTCGGCGTCGATCACGGCCTTGTCGGCGCCCTCTCCATGCGGGGTCACCTTGACGTTGTGGTCGCCCGCGGGCAGGGCCACGTAGCCAGTGGTCTTGCCGAACTCGAGGTTCTCGACGGCCTTGGCGTCATTGACCCAGATGTCGACCGCCGGGCCATCCGGCGAGAGGTGCAGGATGTTGACGCAGGCATCGCCAGCCTTGCCGACACCGAGCATCTCGGTGCAGGGCTTGCCCGGCTCGGGCGTGGAATCCTGGGCGGAGATGCCGGCGAAGGAGCCGAGCCCGAGGCCGATGGCGGCAGCGGCGGTCAGGATGGAGCGGCGGGAAGCAGATGCGAACATGATGAGAGATCCTCCAGGGGTGTGCTCAGGGTACCGTCGTTACCGTCAGTGAATCGTTGTCCTGTCGCCGCCGCCTCCCGGGTTGGCTCCGGCGACGACCCCACTATGGCGCATGGGTGGCGCAGCGCGACGTAGCACATGACACGCGATGCGATGTTTACGACACATTTACCAGACTGGCAGACCAGCGGCATGCGGGGCCGTCTTTTCCCCGGCGAGTACCCTACCCGCAGCAGCGACGGCGGGAGTGACGCATGACCCGGACAGCGCGCGACGCGAACCCGGTCGCCGAACGTGGGGTCTACCTCTCGCGCCTGCTCGGCGCGCCCGTGCTGGACGCGGAGGGCGACCGGGTGGCCCGCCTGAAGGATCTGGTGGTCCGGTTCGGCTCCGCGCCCCATCCGCTGGTCGGCGGGATGGTGGCGCGGCGAGGACGGCGCGATTTCTTCCTTTCATGGAGCCGGGTGACCAGCGCCGCGCCGGGTGACATACGGCTCGGGGGGTACGAGGTCGATCTGCGCCCGTTCCAGCGACGGCAGGGCGCTGCTGCGGCGCGACATCCTCGACAAGCAATTGATCGACATCGACGGCCGCCGCGTCATCCGGGCGAATGATCTCTGGCTGGCGCGCTCAGGGCCGCGCCTCCGGCTGGTCGGGGTGGATGTCAGCGGGATCGGGCTGTGGCGCAGGCTGGCGCCGGCTGCCATCACAGGGCGGGCCGAGGCCGATGTCCTGCTCGACTGGGCCGACATCGAGTCGTTCGCGACCGACATCCCGATGGTCCGGTTGCGCTCGCCGCACGCGCGACTGGCGAAGCTGCACCCGGTCGAAATCGCCCGGATCGTCGAGTCCGTCTCCATCCGGCAGGGGCAGGAAATCCTCGAATCGCTCGACGAGAAGACCGCGGCCGACACCGTGCAGGAACTTTCCCCGGAGGAAGCCGCCGACCTCATCGAACGACTTGCTCCGGAGCAGGCCGCCGGCATTCTCGAGGAGATCGAGCCGGACGACGCCGCCGACGTGCTCGCCGGCATCGAGGACGGTCAGGCGGAGGCCTTGCTGGAACAGATGGACCCGGAGGATGCCGCCGATGTCCGCGATCTCCTCGCCTACGAGGGCGACACCGCCGCCGGGATGATGACGACCGATCTCGCGGCCGCCGCCGCGGACAGCACCGCGGGCGCGGCGCTCGCCATGGTGCGATCGATGGAGGAGCCGCCGAATCCGCTGTATCACATCTACCTGATCGACGCGGAGGAGCATCTCGCCGTAGCGGTCTCCCTGCGCGACATCGTGCTGGCGCCGCCGGAGACCGCCCTCGCCGATATCGCGGACGGCGCCTACCCGCGTATCCACATGAACGACGAGCCGCGGCAAGTCGCGCACACGATGGCCGCCTACAACCTCTCCGATCTGCCGGTGGTCGACGACGAGGGGCGATTGCTGGGCATCGTGCTGGTCGACGACGCGATGGACGTCCTCTTTCCGGATCTCTGGCGCAGGCGGCTCGCACAGGCGTTCTGCCGATGAGCCTGCTGTCGGGAAGCGCCAGCGGGCCGAGGGCGGCCCGCCTCCGGTTCGCGGCGATGGTCGGAGTCCTCGGCCCCGGGCTGATCTCGGCGATGGCCGGGGACGACGCCGGCGGCATCGCGACCTACGCCTCGGTCGGCGCGGATTTTGGCTTCACCCTGCTCTGGGTACTGGTCCTCATCACCATCAGCCTTGCGGTGATCCAGGAGATGGCGGCGCGGATGGGGGCGGTCACCGGCAAGGGGTACGCCGAACTCGTGCGCGAGGAGATGGGGGTGCGCCCCACCGCGTTCGTGATAGGGGTGCTGCTGCTCGCCAACGGCGCGCTGGTCGTCTCTGAATTCGTCGGCATCGGCGCGGCGGGAGAACTGTTCGGCCTCCCGCGCTGGGCGACGGTTCCGTCGATGGCCGCGCTCATCTGGCTGCTGGTCAGCAAGGGCTCCTACCAGCGGGTGCAGCGGGTCTTCCTGCTGCTGACGCTGGCGTTTCTCGCCTATCCGATCTCTGCGTTCATGGCGAAGCCCGATTGGGGCGCGGTCGCCCGGCAGACCGTGACGCCCTCCCTCCAGGCCAACCCCGCCTACCTCGTGCTGGTGATCGCGATGGTCGGCACGACGATCACGCCCTACATGCAACTCTACGCCCAGTCCTCGCTGGCCGAACTCGGCTCCGGACGCGACGTGAAGGCCGCGAGGACGGACGCCTGGGCGGGCGCGCTGCTCTCCAACATCGTGGCCGGGTTCATCATCATCGCCACTGGCGCGACGCTTTTCGTCGCCGGCGAGCGGGTCGACACCGCCGAGAGCGCGGCGCGCGCCCTCGCGCCCTTTGTCGGGCACTACGCGCCGTGGGTCTTCGGGGCGGGGCTGTTCGGGGCCTCGATGCTGGCGGCGGGGGTGCTGCCGCTTGCCTCGGCCTACGCCGTCACCGAAGCGTTCGGCTTCGAGAAGGGCGTTTCGCTGACCTTCGGCGAGGCGCCGGTCTTCAACGCCATCTTCGGGGGGCTGCTGGCGGTCGGCGCGACGATCGCGCTGCTGCCGGGGATCGACGTGATCAAACTGCTGGTGATGGCCCAGTTCCTCAACGGGACCATCCTGCCGATCATGCTCGCGACGATGCTGCGGCTCGTGAACGATCCCGAGGTGATGGGGGAGCATGTGAACTCGCGCGGGTACAACGCCGTCGCGTGGATCACCGCGATCGTCGTCGCGGCGCTCTCGATCGCCTACCTCGCGCTTACGGCGCTGGAGCGGTTCGGGGTGAGGGTCGGGTAGGCAACGCTTCGGCGCCCCGGCGTTCATCGTCCCGATGCAGGAACCAGCGGTAACCGCGATCCCGTGCGCGCCACGGGCGGGTGGAAAAACCACCAGCGCGGGGACCCCTGGCAACGCTCTCCTTCATGCTCCGCGAACGTTCGCCGTTTTCCGCATGGTTTCACGCGAGTCTTGTCCACCGGACATGTCGCCGTGCCTGACCGGACACGGTTTCAGCACATGATGTCCGGTCAGTACGGACATTTTCGTGACAACCGGGGCACATCAGCCCGATGGTCCCGGTCTGTTCGTGCCGGGCTGGCATATCGTTTACTTCCCCGGAAGTCCTGCCTATCATGGCTGGCAAGCAGGCACGGAGCAGGCGCTCCCCCTGCGGTTTCGGGTCTCCACCGGGCCGCTCGCGCGGCATGGGAGGACGTCAGTGACGATGACCTGCATCCCGGGTCTCGCCGGTATGCCGCAGCCCGGAATCCATCCGGCCGGCGCGCCGACGGGATTTCCCGGAAGCAGGGCCGCGGCTCCTGCCGACCGAGGATGGCAGACCGCATCGCACCTGCACGGCCCGCTTCCCGCGCAACTTCGTGGCGTTCCGACGAGGCGGCGCGAAACGGCAGGCCGCTGTTCGCGCGTCGCACTGATGGGCCCGTGGACGGGATGCAGGATCGAGGAAAGGAGCTACGCCATCGCCAGAACCCCGAACGCCGGACCCCGCCGGAGCGATCCCATCCCCACGCCGGGCGCGCCAACGCCCGTCACCAGGATGACCGCTCACCGGTTCGGGGAAAGGAAAACGGCCAGCGCGCCAACGCCAGCCGTCTTCGAACATCCGGTTGTGGGTATCCCGATCGCCTGACGCTCATCCGGATCGAACAGCCGTCGCCAAACTGCCCGTTCGACCCAGGACGCCGAGCGCCCGACCGTTTGCCGCCATTCCCCGCCAAGGGAGGGTTCGTTGCACCCCGACGACACCCCCATTCTAGGCACGCCCAGCCGTGCCAGTCAAGACGGTTGTCCGCAATCCGCGCCCGCATGGGCCGCGGATCGGTCCCGTTTCGGCCGCAGGCTGGCCATGGGGGTCCGGTCGTGACGGCGCGCGACGAGGGCCGCGACGAGGCGGCGATGCATCAGGAGCAGACACCGGGTGGCGTGGCGCCCGTCCCGGCGGGGACGCAGGGCGGAGAGGATCAGCGACGGCGCGGCTGGTTCTGGCACTGGAACTCGCTGGTCACGCAGTACGCCCCACTGATCGGGCTGAAGGGCGTGGGGCTGCTCAACTCCTACACGGTCTGGACCGACCGCCGCGAGGAGTCGCCGCACCGGGGGTACGCGTTCCCATCCCAGCAATCCGAGGCGGACTTCTACGGCGAGGACCGAGCGGAGCTGATCACGATCAACAAGATCCTGGTCACCCTCGACCTGATCGAGATCCGCAAGGAGATGGTCCATCGCACCGACCCCCAGGGGCGACGGTGGAAGGTTCCCCACAACTTCTACCGGGTGAAGGACCACGACGACCGCTTCACCCTCTCCGTCGGCGACGTGCTGAAGGTGGCCGATCTCGCGGAGCGGGACAAGACGGTCTACCGCTATCTGCGGCGGGTCTTCTCCCCTCGCTTCGCCCCGATCGACAGCGGCAACGTCTGGACGCGCATCCTCCCGGAAGTGCGGCAGACGGCGGTGTGGCAGCGTCTTGCGGAGCGCGCCGAAGCCGAGGAAACCCGTGCGTCGGCGCGGACGAAGGCCGGTCACGCCGCCAGGAAGGGCGCCGTTTCCGCTTCATCCGGCGAGCCGGACATCGCTGTTTTTCCTGTGGCTGACGCGGGTGACAACAGGGCATCATCGCGGGTGGACTCCGACAGCGTGGGTGTCGATAACGACAGCGCCGGGGGAACCTTTGTTGAACCAGCCAACACTGGTTCTCCGGTCGATGTTGGCCCGACCAACAGTGGTTTCAGCCGTCCCGGGGCGGGCAGTGTTGAACCGGTCAACGGAGCCGGGCAAACCTCGGTTGCCCCGGTCAACACGACGTATCACCAAGAACGTGAAACCACCACGACCGGCGGCGAATTCGGCGAATTCAACGGACCCGGCCTGCCACCGGGAGATGCTCCGGGGCGCCTGGCGGCGATCCGCGCATTCGAGGCGGCGAACGACCGGGCATCCACCCCCGCCGAGCGCACCCTCCTCGCCCAGATCGCGGGAGTGGCCGAAACTGCCGCCGTTGCCGGAGGGAGGTCCGGTTGGGCCTGGGTCGAGGCCGGGATCATGGAAGCGGTCGAGGCCGGAAGCCGGTACGTCGCCCCGCGCCGGGTCCGGGAGATCGTGTTGCGGTGGGAGCGCGACGGTTATCCGCAAGACCCGCCGCGATCGTTTGCGGACAACTTGGGGCCCGGGCCGGATCTCCCGTTGCCGGGAGGCCGCTCCGGCAGGCAGGCGTGGGCAGCGACCCTCGGCCTGCTGGCGAGGGCGATGGACCGCGCGGTGCTGGAGGATCTTGCCGCAGGAACTTTCATCGCGGGGTGCGCGGGGAGCATCGTCACCGTCGCCGCGCCGGACGAGGCAGCGGCGGACCGCTGGGCCGCGCACGCCGGAATGGTCGAGCGCATGCTGTCGGAAACGCTTGGGCGGCGGGTGGAGGCGCGGTTTCTCGCGAGCGCGCCGGGGTCCGGGGATGGGCCGGATGGACCTGGCGGACCCCCTGCCCGGCCAACCCGGAGACGGGATGCGTCCCCGGCGCCTGAGGCGGCGTTGCCGGTCTTCCTCCTGCCGGAACTGGGAATGGCGAGCGGGCCGGTGTGGTCGATGATCGTCGCCGAGGCCGAAGCGGCAGGCGGGGTGACCCCGGCGGAGTCCGCGGCGTGGCTGCGGCCTGCCGCGCTGCTCGGACGGGAGGACGATGGGGCGGGCGGCGCGCTGATCGTCGGCGCGCCGCACGCGATGGCGCGTGTCCGGCTGGAAACCCGGCACCGCGCGGCGTTGGAGCGCGCGGCCTCCGTGGTGCTCGGCCGTCCGGTCGGTTTGCGGTTCGTGGTGACGCGGGAATGGATGTCCAGCGAAACCGGCGAGCGGGCGGCTGGGGCGTAATCACGGGTTGCGGGGATCGTGCGCTGGGGCATGACGGGGGTGCGCCGGAGTGGTGAATCTCCCCTCCCCTGCGGCCGGGATCAGGATCCGGGCGCGCGGGTCAGCCTCCGCCGTGGTTCTTCATCCGGCCGTGGAGGTACATGACGGTGAGGCCGATGAAGGCCAGCGGTTGGGTGAGCAGGTAGATCAGGGAGCCGACGCCGTTCGAGATGTCCAGCGAGAGATCGAAGACGATCATCAGCAGGATGCCGAGGATGGGGGCGAGCGCGGCTCCGGCGAAGGCGAAGGTCGGGAGCGAAAGGGCGGTGCGGAACCAGCGGCCGCGGGTTGCTTCGGCGCTCGCCCGCATCGCGTCCCGGCCCTTCAGGCCATCGAGGATGACGGCCTGCGAGACGAAGACCCAACGCACGGAGTAGTAGATCGCGATGGGAAGGCCGATGACGGTGATCGCGATCAGGGCGAGCGGCACGAGAATCAGTAATTGGCTGAAGGCGGTGCGCGGCGCGGCGCGGTAGGCGGCGCGGATGGCGTCCCGCGTGCGAGGGCGGCGGCCGGCCTCGAGTTCGCGCGCCATCCAGATCAGCGCGGGACCGACGAGCAGCGTGAGCAGCAACCCCTGCGCGGTGACCAGTCCCTGGACGAAGGCGGCGACTCCGGGCATGTCCTCGTCGAGGGGAATCAGCCCGGCCGGTCCGGTGTAGTCGTTCGCGTAGTAGAGCACTGCGGTGGCGATCAGGGTGAAGGGCATGAGCACGGCGGCGATGGAGATGAAGGCGCGCGGGTGGAGGCGGTAGAGGGCCCAGGCCTCGCGCAGGGCGGGCCAGGCGCGGCTGGCGGTGAGCCAGGCGAGGGCGAGCACGATGGCGACGACGGCGACGACGACCCACGGGTAGGGCGAGCTGATGGTGTAGAGGGAGGAGGCGCTGGAGATCAGGTCGCAGTAGATGCCGGTCGCGGCGGGGCCGAGGGCGGGGCCGGCGCGAAGGGGGATGCTGCTTGCCCGGAGGGAGTCCTGCCAGGTCAATGGCTTCGTCCATCGCTCCTTCATGGGCGGGCCGGTGGGGCCGTTGAAGAAGGATGGACCGCGCTCGCCCCAGCGGCCGGTGAAGGCGACCCAGGCGGCGGGGTCTTCCGGGCCGGAGCTGGTGGTCGGCAGCAGGCGCACCGCGGGGTCGATGCTGAAGGATGGGCCGAGAGTGATGTCGCAGCCGAGGCCGGAGCCATCGCGTCCCCACCCGATCCAGACGGCGGGGCCAAAGTAGCTCGCATGGGAGCCGCGAGAGGTGTAGACGACGGGGTGATCGCCGACGCGGTCGAGTTTCGGGCTGTTCCAGTCCGCGGTTTCGCCGCCCTCGTGTTGCGAGTAGGCGACCTCGATCGGTTCCTGGGCGAGCGCCTCCTCGGGGGTGCTGGCGGCGAAGCGAAGCTGGATGCCCTCCCAGTCACCTTCGTGAACGGTGTTGTAATCGTTGAACCAGAAGAAGAACCAGTATTGCAGCGCGAGACCGGGTTTCCCCTCCTCGGTTGCGATGTGGGCGTAGACGACGGGCCGCTGGTCGCCCATGACCTCCTTGAAGTCGCGCTCGTAGATGCAGCCGGGTTCGCGCGGGTGCCCGGGGAGGTCGATGTAGGTGGTGGGGTCGGCGGTGAAGAGGTCGGGTAGGTCGAGGCCGGGCTGGGGGTCGGCTCCGTCGCGGCGGAGGAGCACGCGCGGGTCGAAGGTGACGTCGATCGGGGCGGGCAGGAAGGGTTCGCCGTTGGCGTCGCAGGGCTGCTCCTGCGACTTGAGGTACATGACGGGAGCGTATTTCCTGGCGAGTTGCCCGGCGGCGTCCGACATCTGGCTGGCTGGCGCGGCCTGCGTCATGTGCGCAGTCAGGGCCGGGAGCATCGCGGCGAGCACCACGAGCAGGGCGGCCGTTTGCCGGAGCCGGCGCGGCAATCCGGTACGAGCGGTCTGCACGGCATCTTCCCCGAGACGATCGATCAGCAAACGAACGGAGTGCACGTTCACTATACAGCGGTCCTCCGGCGGTCCGACACCGGCTCCCGGCCGCGTGCGCGCCGCGGTCAGGCGCTTGGCAGCATGAGGTGGAGCGCGGAGCCGCCGCCGTCTGCCGGCTCCGCCCAGACGCGGCCGCCGTGGAGGGTGGCGATCGCGCGGACCACCGTCAACCCGAGACCGTTCCCCGGCACGAACCGTGCCTGCCCATCGCGCACGCGGTGGAAGCGGTCGAAGACCCGGTCGAGGTGCGCCACTGGAATGCCGAAGCCCTCGTCCTGCACGATGAGGTGAACCATCCCCTCGTTTCGGCGCGCCGCGACGCGCACCGTGGATTTGCCGGGGGAGTAACGCAGGGCGTTGTCGATCAGATTGGCGATGGCCTGCCCGATCAGGGAGGAGTCGCCGGCGGCGGCGAGGCCGGGCGCGAGATCGACGGCAACCTGGCGGTCAGGCCAGAGCGGGGTTGCGGCGATGATCCGCTCATCGACGATGGCGGCGATCGGCACGTCCACCGGTTCGAAGGGAAGGTCGCCGCGTTCGGCGCGGTCCAGCAGGAGCAGGTCGCTGACCATCGAGGTCAGTCTGCCGGCCTCGCGGGTGATGATGCCGGAGAAGCGCCGCACGTCCTCCTCGGCATTGGACCCCTGCGCGAGCAACTGGGCGTATCCGCTGATGCCGGTGAGCGGGGTGCGGAACTCGTGGTTGAGGAAGGAAAGGAAGTCCTGGCGGGCGAGGTTGGTGTCGCGCAGGTCGGCGAGCGCCTTGCCCTGCAGGCGGTTCGCCTCGGCCATGGCGAGTTCGGTTCGCTTGCGGTCGGTGATGTCCCGCAGGTTGGCGACGAGACCGCCGATGCCGGGGGTGAGGAAGTGGTCGGTGAAGATGACCTGCGCCCAGCGCCATTCGCCGCCGGGTCCGGACAGGCGGACTTCCCCGGTAACCGGCTGGCCGGGCGCTTTCATGGCGTCGTAGCCGAGCATGGTGAGGGTGGCCACGTCGTCGGGGTGGACGAGCATGCCGCCGTGGCGCCCGAGCATCTCCTCGAGCGGGCGGCCGAACAGGTTCCGGGCGGAGGGAGTGGCCCAGCGGATGATGCCGTCCACGTCGGTGAGCATGATGGTGTCGGGGGCGTTCTCGACGAGCGCGCGAAGGCGGTCCTCGCTGTGGGTGCGATCGCGTTCGGCCGTCGCCTGCTCGGACAGGTCCTCCACCTGGCTGATGATGCGGACGAGGCGGCCAGCGTCGTCCCGCACGGCGGAGACGCTGAGACGGCCGGGGAACTCGGAGCCGTCCGGGCGGCGGTAGCGCTTGGCGAGGGTGAATCGATCCAGTTCGCCCTGTTGCAGCAGGGTGAGGCGTTGGCGGTTGGGTTCGACATCCTCCTCGGCGGTGATGTCGGCGTAGCTCAGTCCGGCGAAGCGCTCGCGGGGAATGCCGAGCATGGCGCAGAAGAAGGGGTTGGCGTCGATGATGCGGCCGTCGGGATCGGCGAGAGCCATGCCGACCGGGGCATGGTCGAACGCGCCGCGGAAGATGCTTTCGCGCTCCGCGAGGGCAGCTTCGGCGCGGCGGCGGCCACTGATGTCCTGGACCTGCCCGAGGGTGCAGACGACGGCGCCGTCGGCGTCGCGGACGAGGGTGACCGCCGCGAGCCCCCAGGTCCAGGAGCCATCCTTGCGGCGGTAGCGCATCTCGATGCGGTAGCCGTCGATCTCCGCGGCGAGCAGACGCTTGTGGAGCGCGGCGTCGGCGGGCAGATCCTCCGGGTGGGCGATGCCGCGGAAATTCATCGTCAGCAGTTCCTCGCGGGTGTACCCGAGGAAGTCGCAGAAGGCGGGGTTGGCGGCGATGATGTTCTCGTCGGGATCGGTGAGATTGATGGCCACGCCGCCGCGCTCGAAGACGGCGCGGAAGATGCTCTCGCGTTCGGCGAGGGCGGCGGCGGCGGACTTGAGTTCGGTGAGGTCGAGCAGCAACGCCTGCCAGTGGATCGGGCGGCCGGTGTCGTCCTGAACGAGGCGCACGTCGGCGCGGACCCAGATCCAGTGGTCGTTTTCCCCGCGGATCCGGACCTCGCCGGTCCAGGGGGACCCGGCGGCGAAGGCCTTGGTGGTGGCGGCGTCGGCGTCGGACCAGTCCTCCGGATGGATGCGACGGGCGAGAAAATCGGGGTCGGCGGTGATGGTGCGGGCGTCGGTCCCGAAGAGCCGTTCGGCGCCGGGGCTGGCGTACCGGATGCGGTCGGAGTCCACGGAGTCGGAGATGAGCACCGCGGCCTGCAGGTTCTCCACGAGCCTGCGATAGCGGGTGACGGCCTCGGCGACGCGACGTTCCGCCTCCCGTTCGGTGGTGACATCCATGCCGGCGGCATGCCAGTAAAGGGGTTTGCCGGCGTCATCGCGAATCAGCACGGCCTCGTCGCGAATCCAGCGCCAGGAGCCATCGGCGGCGCGCAGGCGGTAGAAGTCGACGATGCGGTCGCTGCCGCCTTCGAGCTGGTGATCGATGGCGGCGTTCATCACCGCGAGATCATCCGGATGGATGAGGCGGTCGAAGAACGCATCCTGGGAAGCGCCCTCGCGGGGGAAGCTGCCCGATGGATAGCCGAGAATCGCCTCCAGTTTCGGGCTGAGGTAGGAGAAGCGCCAGGTGCGGATCGCGCCGGGGTGCATGACGTAAGTGAAGGCCGGGATGTTGTCGACGATGGCGTGATAGCGCGCCTCGGCCTCGGCGATCCGGTTGGCGGCCTGCTTCTCGGCGGTGATGTCGAAGGCGACGCCATGCCACGAGAGCGGCGTGCCGAACTCGTCCCGGATCAGCACGGTTTCGTCGCGCAGCCAGAGCCAGCGGCCATCGGCCGAGCGGATGCGGTAGAGCGAGGTGACCTGCCCGTTCTGGAGCGCCTCGTTGGTGTCGATGGTGATGCCGGGCTGGTCGTCCGGATGGATGAGACTTTGGAACGTGCCGGGTTCGAGCAGGGTGTCGAGGTCGTAGCCCAGCATGAGCGAGGCTTGCGGGCTGAGGTACTCGTAGCGGGACTGCCCGAGGGCGTCGGGCGCGCAGCGGTAGGCGATGGCGGGGATGGTGGAGACGAGCGCGCCGTACATCCGCTGCGCGGCGCGGAGGCGATCCTGGGCGGAGCGGGTGGCGGTGATGTCGACGATGACGCCCTGCCAGCCGGTGGGGACGCCAGCGGGGGAGCGGGTGACGGTGCTGTGGCTGCTGATCCAGACCCAGTGGCCGTCGCGATGGCGTACGCGGACTTCGGCCTCGAAGGGTTCGAGGGTGGTGTCGCTGCGCTCGTTTTCGGCGAGGAAGGCGGCGCGGTCGTCGGGGTGAACGAGGGGGAGGAGGAAGTCGCGGTCGGTCATCAGGTCGTCGGGGGTGTAGCCGGTGATCCGTTCGACCTGTGGACTGATGTAGGCGGGAGAGAGGCTCTTGTCCATGGGCACGAGGAAGATGGCCGCCGGGACCTCCTCGATGAAGGCGCGGAAGCGGCGTTCGGTGAGGAGGCGGTCCTGCTCCGCAGCGCGCTCCGCGGTGATGTCCTGCGCCTGGATGACGATGTGGCCGCCGGCCTCGTCCTCGCCGAATCCGGCGGCGACGAGGGAGAGCCGGGCCCGCGCGTCGCCCGTGCCGGAACCGGGGAAGCGCCAGGTGGTCTCGACGGTCGGCAGTTCTCGGCGGGCGAGCCTGCGCAGGAGGCGGGAGAGCGTTTCGCGGTCGGCCGGGTGGCTGATCGCGGTGAGGTGTGCGCCGAGCAGATCGCCGCGGTCGAGCCCGGCCATCGCGCAGAAGGCGGGGTTGACCTCGAGCAGCATGCCATCCGGCGCGGCGACCGCCATCCCGGTGGGAGCGTGCTGGAACACGCTGGCGAAGAGGTTGCCGTCCGCGGCGAACGTCGCCGGTCCGGGCCGTTGTCCGCGGTCGAGGCCGTCCATTGCCGAATCCGATCCCGGTTGCCCGGAAACCCCCTGATATTCCGCGGTGATCTTACGCATGAATCGCGCTGTGCGCAATTCCATGAACGGCAAGTCAGGATTGGTGGCCGGTGGCGGGCGTGGTTGGCCCTGTGGCCGGGCCGCCCGGCGCAATGCGGCCCGCGCCGCGAGCGGTGGGGATCGTGTATCAGGAGGGTAACGGCGGGAGGGGCGACCCGTGCTACACTCGCAGAGCCAAGGGACGCGCGGGTCAGCCGCGCGACAGTACGTCACTTCCCCCGTCTTCACGCGCCGCGCGCAGGGGTAGCCGATCCGTACTGACCGGCTCGGCCGTTATCCCCCCTGCACATCACCATGCGCGTCGCGAACGAAGAAGGGTTCAGGATTCATGAGTTTCACGATCGACGCGGAGCAGGCGGCAGTCGCCGGCTTCGACACCATGCGTCTGGGTGCGGGGAGTTTCCGCGCCCTGCAGCGCATGGGCATCACCACCCCTACCCCGATCCAGGCTGAGGCCATTCCCGCGCTGCTCGACGGCCGGGACGTCATCGCGCAGGCGAGGACCGGCTCCGGCAAGACGATCGGGTTCGGACTTCCCGCCGTGGAGTTCGCCGACCCGCGCCTGCGCAATGTGCAGGTGCTGGTGCTCGTGCCGACGCGGGAACTCGCTGTCCAGGTTGCGGGCGTGCTCGCGGAACTGGGCAAGGACAAGGGGCTGACGGTCGCCACCATTTTCGGCGGCGTCGGCGTCGGCTCCCAGCGGCTCGCCCTGCGGAAGGGCGCGCAGATCGTGGTCGGCACTCCCGGCCGCGTGCTCGACCTGATCAACCAGGGCGCGCTCTGGCTCGACCGCGTGCGCCTGCTGGTGCTGGACGAGGCGGACGAGATGCTTGACTACGGCTTCGCGCCGGATGTCGAGCGGATCATCGCCCGGACCACCCCGGACCGGCAGACCGCCCTCTTTTCGGCCACCGTGCCGGACTGGGTGGACACCACGGCCAGCAAGCACATGATCGACCCGGTGCATGTCGAGATCCCGGTGGATCCCGACGAGGCCCCGGTGATCGAGAACCTCGCCTTCGATCTGCCCGAGGGCGGCAAGATCAACGCGTTGAAGGATCTGCTGGACCATCGCGGCGAGGGGGCGATCATCGTCTTCGGCCGCACGAAGCGGGGCGTTGCCCGGCTGGCCCAGCGGCTCGTCGCGGACGGCTACCCGGTCGGGGCGCTGCAGGGCAACATGTCCCAGAACGCCCGCGACAAGGTGATGGCCGACTTCCGCTCCGGAGTCGCCCCGGTCCTGCTCGCGACCAACGTGGCCGCGCGCGGAATCGACGTCTCCAACGTGGAGCAGGTCATCAACGTCGAACTGCCCGAGTCGCCCGCGCTGCTGACGCACCGCATCGGGCGGACCGGCCGGATGGGCCGCGAGGGTCAGGCGATCACGCTGCTGGAGCCGGAGGACTGGCCGAAGTGGCGCAAGCTGGAGCGCGGTTTCGGCAAGCCGATCCCGCGGATGCCGTGGCCGGGGGCAGAGGCGGTCGTCGCCGGCGGTCTCGCCGAGCAGATCGCGGCGGCGCCCCCGGCTCCGTCGCGCGGCGGCTCCCGCTCCCCCCGCGCGGGCGATGGGCGAGACGGGCGAGATGGGCGCGGCGGTCGAGAGGCCGCTCCCCGCTCCCGCGGCGGCAGCGCCTACGGGACCTCGGCCGGCAGCGGCAACGGATCCACGAGCGAGCGCGCCGCGGCGTCGCGTGGCGGGCGCCCTGCCCAGGGGTCGTCCTCGCGTCGGCCTGTGGCCGACGTCGCGCCGCGCCTTGCGCCGACTCCCCGCCCGATGGGGATCGAGCCGCGGACGGTGATCGTGGCCGAGCCGCGGACGCGGCGCCCAGCCGACAGCCGCCCGCCGCGCGGGTTCGACGCTCCGGATCTGGCCGCGGATTCGCAGGATTCCGCGGGCAAGCGGCAGCGCTCCCCGCGCGGGCGGTACGACATCGTGTGCAGCGCGTGCGGGCAGCACTCCATCGCGCCGTTCCAGCCGGATCCCTCGCGGCCGGTCTTCTGCGACGCCTGTTTCCGGGCGAAGCAGGAGGAGCGAAAGCTTGCTGGCGTCCGCGGCTGATCTGCGGCGTAAACCAAAGCGAACGCACGCGGGGGAGGCCACACCGGTCTCCCCCGCCTCCTGTCTCGCGCGGGCCGTGATGGCCGGAGGGACGGGGCGCTACTCCCCGCCCGGCTCGCCCCGGGGGACGCCCCAGCGGGTATCCCGGCTG